>JBIIVZ010000302.1:0-3896 GCA_044339175.1 Roseateles sp. | reverse complement strand
CAAGGGCGAGATGGTGCAGGAATGCGGCATCGGTCTGGTGCGTATCAAGCGCGGCGTGGAGCGCAACAAGGAGAGGCTGGCCTTTGCCGCGCCGCCGCTGCTGCGTTCAGGCCCGGTGGCCGCAGAGTTGCATGCGCAAGTGCTGCGTGCGCTGCGGGTGCCCGCCGAAGCGGTGCTGGACGTGGTCTGGCTGGACAACGGCCCGCATTGGGTGGCTGCGCGCTTGCTCAGCGCCGCCGCGGTGCTGGCCTTGCAACCGGACTTCGCCGCGATGGGTGAACTGAAGCTCGGTGTCGTCGGCGCTTACCCGGCCGGCTCACCGCAGCAGTTCGAGGTGCGCGCCTTTGTGCCCGGCTTGGGCGTGCCGGAGGACCCGGTCACCGGCAGTTTGAACGCCGGGTTGGCGCTGTGGCTGCAAGGTGCCGGCTTGGCCCCCGCGCGTTACATCGCGGCGCAGGGCGCGGCACTGGGCCGCGCCGGGCGCATCCACGTACTGCGCGACGGTGCGGACACCTGGATCGGCGGCGACGTGACGCCGATGATTGCGGGGCAGGTCAAGCTGTAGCGACCCGGCCGACTGCGGTTTGCGCGTCAGCCTGCTTTTTCGGCCTGGTAATTGTCGTGACAGGCCTTGCAGCTCTGGCCGACCGTGCCGACAGCGGCCTTGATCTGGTCCAGGTTGCCACTCTTGGTGGCGGCGTCCAGCTTGGCCACTTCGCCAATCATCTTGTCGGCGGCGTCCTTGAACTTGGCCGATTCCTTCCAGATTTCCGGCTTTGCGCGATTTGTCAAACCTTTGTCTGTGCCTTCACCGAAAGCCGTGAAGGGCAGCTTGGCAATGGTGTTGAGAATGTCGGCGTTTTCAGCGGCTACTTTGGCATCGAAGGGCACTTTGCCTTGCGCCATGGCCGCCACGCGACCGAAATGCGAACTCATCAGCGTGAAAGCGGCCTGGCGATATTTGATCGCTTGCTCGGGTTTTTGAAATTGCGCGCTGGCGGGCAGCGCTGTCACGAGTCCGGCCACGCTGGCCAGGGCGATCAGGTATTTCTTCATGCAGGCATCCTTGAGAGTGACGAGGTACGACGGCACCCCATGGCTGGCAGTGTAGGCAAAGTGCTGCCGCTTCGTTGCCGACGCTCGACCTGCGTTAATCTGCACGTCGTGTCATAGGGGAGCGCGCATGGCTGACAACTTGTTGCAACGGGTGCGAATCTGGGATTTGCCGACCCGCTTGTTCCATTGGGCTTTGGTGCTCGGTGTGGGCGGGGCCGTCGTCAGCGCCAAAATCGGCGGCAACGCGATGGTTTGGCACATGCGTCTGGGTTACACGGTGCTGGCGCTGGTCGGTTTCCGGCTGCTGTGGGGCATGGTCGGCGGGCGCTGGTCGCGCTTCAGCAGCTTCCTTTACAGCCCTGCCGCGCTGTGGCGCTACTTGCGCAAGACGCCACTGCCGACCGATCATTTCGACGCGGGCCACAACCCGCTCGGCGCGTTTTCGGTGCTGGCCATGCTGGCCTGGTTGTTGGCTCAGATTGCTTCCGGCTTGATCGCTGACGACGAAATCGCCACGGCCGGCCCGCTGGTGCGCTGGGTGTCGAGCGAACTCAGTCTGTCCTGGACTGCGTATCACACCAGTTATGGGCAATGGGGAATTCTCGGCTTGGTCGGCCTGCATGTGGCGGCCATTGCTTATTACCGCTTGGGTAAAAGCCATGATTTGATCGGGCCGATGTTCAGTGGCTACAAGACCTTGGCTGCACAGGTGCCCGCAACGCGCGACACCTTGTCCACGCGGCTGTTCGCGCTGACCCTGCTCGGGGCTTGTGCGGCAGCGGTCTACTTGCTTGTAGACCTGGGGCAGCCATAGCTGCGGCACCAGTCCGAGACTCGTTACAGTCGTTGCATGAACAGTGCAGTCATCAGCCTCATCTCGCCCGACACCCCACAAGACTGGGACGCCATGCGTGACATCTTGCGTGACTATGCTGCGAGCCTGCAAATCGATCTGGATTTTCAGCATTTCGATAGCGAACTGGCCGGGCTGCCCGGGCAATATGCGGCACCCGGCGGCGGCCTGTTGCTGGCCTGCGTGGACGGTGCCGTGGCGGCCTGTGGGGGGTTTCGCAACCTGCCCGATGTCGATTACCCGAATGCTTGCGAGATGAAGCGGCTTTATGTGCGCCCGGCCTTCCGGCGTTTCGGCCTCGGGCGCTTGCTGGCCCAAGCGTTGATGGACAGCGCCACACAGGCTGGCTATTCCGCGATGTTGCTCGACACCCTGAACGACATGGAAGCGGCGCGCGGGCTGTACGAAAGCCTGGGTTTCGAGGCCGTGCCGCCGTATTACTTCAATCCCATCCCCGGGGCGCATTATTTGAAGGTCGATCTCAGAGGGTGAGAACTTCTGTAGCGAGCGAGCGAGCGGTCGTCAGGCTTGGGCGAGGGGGCGCGGATGCCGTAACGTAATCCAGGTACGCGAGGATTCCGAGCACCGGGTCAGCGACGCATGGCGGCCGCGCAGTAAAAAGTTCTCATCCTCTCAGCTGACCGGAGTTACAGGCGATTTCCGGGCTAGCATGAGTTTTTACTTGAACTTGCCACCGACTGATGAGCTCCGACGACACGCTGTACCAAGTTGAATCCGCCAGCCCCGAAGCGGCGGCGCTGGGCGAATCGCCGCTTTGGCACGCGGCCGAGCAATGCCTCTACTACGTGGACATCCCCGGACATCAGGTCTTGCGTCTGGATCCTGCGACGCGGGCCGTGAAGCGCTGGCAGATGAGCAGCGAGCCCGGTTGCATCGCCCTGATCGAGGGCGGCGGCTTGCTGGTGGCGCAGCGCAATGGCTTGTGGCGGCTTGATCCGGCCAGCGGTGATCAGCAGTTGTTGACCAACGCGCCCTACGACAGCGCCAAGCAGCGCTTCAACGACGGCAAGCCCGACGCGCAGGGGCGCTTCTGGGTGGGCACGATAGATGACGCCCGCCTGCCGCATGCCGGGCTGTATTGCTACACAGCGGGGGCAGCCACACTGATGGCCGACGGCATCGTCACCTCCAATGGCCTGGCCTGGAGCCCGGATCAGCGGGTGCTGTATTGGTCGGACACCAAGGCGCATGAAATCTATCGCTTTGACTTCGAGCCAGTGACCGGTGCGCTGGGGTCGCGCCAGACGTTTGCCAAATTTGCGCCGCGCGCACCGGAGCAATCGCTCGATGACTACGGCGGTCGTCCCGACGGCGCTGCGGTGGACACCGAAGGTTGTTACTGGGTTGCCATGTTCGAAGGTCAGCGCCTGCTGCGTTTGGCACCGAACGGAGCCGTGTTGCAACAAGTCAAGCTGCCAGTGCGCTGCCCGACCATGCCGACCTTCGGCGGTGCCGACCTGCGCACGCTTTACATCACGACCGCACGCGAAAACCGCTCGGCCGAGGAATTGGCCGCTCAACCTTGGGCAGGTCATGTGCTTGCCATGCGGGTTGAAGTGGCGGGCTTGCCGCCACAGCAGGTCAAGCTCTGAGCGCTGAGCCGACGGCTTGAGTTGCGGGCCCTGGGCCAGCGCTCAGCGAGCGCTATGCCGGAAGTCATAGCTTCTGACAAGGTGCTGACAGCGCTCGTTCTAGAAAGCGACACCCTGGGACTTGCGGAAAACTACGGGTTTCCACATATAATCTATGGGTTTTGCCGACACACACAATCTAGCAATGAATAAACTCAAGAGCGATGGGGCTTCCAACGCTCAAGATTTGCAGCGAAGGTTGGGGTCTGAAGCAAGACCAGAAGCAAGACCAGAAGCAAGACCGAAAGCGGGATCAGAAGTAGGACCGCAGCAGGTTGGCAAGCAAGTAAGTCAGCAGTTAAATCAGCAAGCAAGTAGCGGGGCTGTCGGTCAAA
>JBIIVZ010000025.1:0-13363 GCA_044339175.1 Roseateles sp. | reverse complement strand
TGCTGCGTTTCAGCCTCCATGTGCTGTTCGGCCTGCTGTTGATCAAGCTGCGCTTCGGTGCGCTCGACCAGGCAGCGCGCCAGGCCCACATTCAGCGCTGGTCGCGCCAGTTGCTGAGCATCCTGGGCGCGCAGTTGACGGTGCAGGGCCAGGCCAAGATGGGCCCCAAGCTGGTGGTGTCCAACCATGTGTCTTGGCTGGACATCGCGGCCGTGCACGCGGTGCTGCCGGAAGCACGCTTTGTGTCCAAGGCCGATGTGCGGCATTGGCCCATCGTCGGACTGTTGGTCGAAGGCGTGGGCACGCTGTTCATCGAGCGCGCCAGCAAGCGAGATGCGCTGCGCGTCGTCCACCAAACGGCCGAAGCATTGAAGGCCGGCGACACGGTGGCGGTGTTCCCCGAGGGCACGACCGGTGCCGGACCTGAGCTGTTGCCCTTCCACGGCAACTTGCTGCAAGCGGCGATTTCCACCGAAATACCGTTGCAGCCGCTGGTGCTGCGCTGGTACGAGCCGGGCGAGCGCTTCAGTTCGTCGGCTTGCTTCATTGGCGACACCTCGCTGGTGCAAAGCCTGTGGCGCGTGGCTTCGGCGCGTGGCCTGGGCGTGCAGGTGCAAATCCTGCCGGCGATGGGTACGGCCCACGCCGACCGGCGCGCGCTGGCGGCGCATTTGCGGGCGGTGATCGAGCAAGGGCTGGCGGAGAGCTTGCCCTGAGCTGAGGTCGGCTGAGTTTGGCTGAGCGGGCTGTACTCGACCTTGACGCGCGCTTTGATCTAGGGGTGTACGTGCTGGATTCGAGTCAGGCGGCCTTGACGCCGCGATTTCTCGTTATTCTGCCGACGGCAAGGCCGACACCTCGATCGGCCGCCACAGGATCGACTTTGTTTCAATCCGACCTCAGCCGCCACACCCATCAGGAAGCTCACATGAAATCAATGCTCAGCAGGAATTTTCTCCAACGGGGCTTGGCCCTGGGTCTCGTTGTGGCGGGCGCGTTGGGCGGCGCCGGCCTGGCCCGAGCGGGTGCGATCAGCGAAGTGTTTGATCCGGCGTTCGGCGCGGTATTGCCGCAGCTGTCCTATGCCGGGACGTTCAAATTCAATGTGGCGGACAGCTGTTTCGGCAGCGCTTCGGGCGACTATTCATTGATCAGCACCTGCGGCCCGATCACCGGCCATGCGGAATTGACGCTGTTCGACAACTCAAACGCACAGCGCGACACCAAATCTACCAGCCCCAGCATTGCGAGCGTGGCTGTGGTTATCCAATCGGTCACCCAGAGCTTTGACTTGAAGATCTTCTCGCTGAAGGTTCTGGACGGTGCGGTGGTGGGCTGGACGACCAACACCTCCAGCAACCTGGCCTTCAGCTCGCTGCTTGCTGCCGGCTCCAACAGCTTCCAGTTCATGTATGCCGGTGGCTTGCCGGTGCTGACTTGCCTGGCCTGCAACGGCAGCAGCAACCCCGACGCCTACGGCGCTTATGCCGACTTCAAGCAGACGGTCAGCCACACGAACGACGCCGGGCTGCTCACCACCACCGTGGTGACGCTGGCCCCCGGCGGCGCTCCGATCTACACCCCCGCCACGCCCGTGCCCGAGCCGGGCTCGATGGCGCTGATGTTGGGCGGGCTGTTGGCTGTCGCTTGGCTGGGCCGGCGCAAGAGCTGAGTCGCCAAGCTCGGGGATAAGGGCTCAAGCTGCCTGCAACGACAAGCTCAAGGCCCGGCGCACCGCCTCGGCAGTCTCCCATTCACTGGCCTGTTGCCAGCGGGCCTTGAACTCCAGTGCGGGGCAAGCTTCACCCAGCCGTCCCAGCAGCGTTTGCCAGGCCGCTTGGGCCCGGCTTGACCTGGCCAAGCGTGCGTTCTGATGCAGATGACTCGCCGCCGCGGCCAGCCCCACTGCAGGTAACGGTTGGTCGGTTTGCAAGGCCAACGTGGCATGGTCCTGCAGACAGGCGAGCAGCTGTTCGCGCATGTCGAAGGCGTTGAAGGCGCTCAAGGCCTCGTCCAAGCGCGCTTTCGCCAGCAACAGCCTGCCGGCCTGCAGATCGGTCTTGCCCTGCCACCACAAGGCATTGGCGGCACCGCGTCGGTCGCCTGCGGCCCGGCAGACCGTCAGCGCGCGCTCGAAACCCTGTTCAGCCACGGCCATGTCGTCGGTCTCGAAGGCCAGCTGACCGAGCGTCAGCTCGGCTTCGCCCTCGGTTTCGGGGTGCTTGATCTGCCGTGCGATCGCCAATGCTTGCTGCAGATGCTGGCTGGCCTGGGTGTCGTCACCCAAGTAGAGGTCGATCTGGCCGAGTTGCAGCAAGACCGCCGCTTCACCGACCGGGTGCTGGCATTGGCGGAACAGCGTCAATGCTTCCAGAGCGGCCTCGCGAGCCCCCAGCGCATCGCCGGCGCTCATTCGGGCCAGGGCGATAGCGGACAAGGTCGTCGCCACGTTTTCAGGCTTGTTGTGGGCGCGGCGCAACTCGAGACAGGTGGCCAGCGCAGCCAGCGCACCCGCATGGTCGCTCTGGCTCCAGGCCAGCGTCGCGCCGACGTAGAGCGCGAACGCTTTGGCCAGGCCTGAGGATTGCACCGCCGGCAGCGCCAACATCGCTTGCACCTCGGCCCGCCCTTCGGTGGCGTGGCCGCGCAGAATCCAATAGCGCTGCAGCGCCACCGCCAGCTTGACGGTGACAATCGGATCGACCCTGCCGGTATCGGCCTGCGCCACGCGCATCGCCGCGCGCAGATTGTCTTGCTCGGTTTCGAGGCGGGTCAGCCAGAAGCCCTGCTGCGGTCCGTTCAAGCCGTCTCGCGCTCGCTTGGCCAAGGCAAAGAAATAGTCGCAATGTGCGGCAGCCAGGTCGTCGGCCTCGCCACATTCAAGCAACTTCTCGCAGGCGTAGTCGCGAATCGTCTCCAGCATCTTGTAGCGGGTGTTGCTGTTGCTGTTGCTGCTGTCACTGCTTTCGCTCTGCATGACCAGCGACTTTTCCACCAACGACGACAGCAGATCGAGCACATCGTCCGCCGGCAGCAACTCGTCGCTGCAGACGGCTTCGGCCGCTTCCATGTCGAATCCGCCCTTGAATGGGGCTAGCCGGTTCAGCAGCGTCTTTTCGCTGTCTTGCAGCAGGTCGTAGGACCAGTCCACCAGTGCGCGCAAGGTTTGCTGGCGTTGCTGCAGCACGCGCGGGCCGCCGATCAGGATCTTGTAGCGGTCGTTCAGGCGCCGGTTGATGTCCATCACCGACAACGAGCGCACACGTGCAGCCGCCAGTTCCAGCGCCAGCGGGATGCCCTCCAGCCGCGACACCAGTTCACTCACGGCAGCAGCGCTTCCTTCGGTCAGCTCGAAACTGGGCTTGTGGGCTTGGGCACGGTCGACGAATAAGCGCACGGCGGTCGATTGCATCAACGCGGCGAGGCCATCGCCGACTTTGGGCAGCGGCAGCGGCAGGATGGGATAGATACGCTCGCCCGGAATGTGCAGGGCCTCACGGCTCGACGCTGCCAGCCGCACCTGGGGCGCGGCCTTGACGATGGCGTGCGCGAGCTGGGCGGCGGCGTCGATCAGGTGCTCGCAGTTGTCAAAAATCATCAGCACGCGGCGCGTCTTCAAGTGCGCGCAGACCGACTGCAGCAAGGTGCGCTCCGGCTCCTGGCGTACGCCCAAGACCTGCGCCGCTTCGGCCAAGGCCAGCGCCGGATCGCTGATCGGTGCCAGATCCACGAACCAGACGCCGTCAGGGAACTGATGCATCAACTGCTGCGCCGCCTGCAAGCCCAGTCGAGTTTTGCCCAGGCCGCCCATGCCCAGCAAAGTGACCAGTCGGGCGCTGCCCAGCAAGGCCTTGATGTCGCGCAGCTCTTGCTCGCGTCCGATGAAGCTGCTGCCTTGTTGCGGCAGGTTGTTGGGGATGTCCCTGACCGGCAGCCAGCAGTCGCCCGTGCGGGTGACGCGGTAGACCTTGTCGCCATCGCTTGGGGCGCAAAACTGCAGGCCTGGCGCGCCGATCTCGAAGATCTCCACCGCGTTCGCAATCCCCTTCACCATCCAATGGCCATGTGACTCCAGGCGCAATTCAGCCGGATTCAAGGGCCCCAGATTCGCCCTGGCCTCGCTGCTGAGCAAGGTCTGCGCGCCCTGGGCCATCGACATGATGCGAGCCGCCATCGGCTTGGCCAGGCCGTCGACTTCGAGCGGCTTGGCACCGCAGGCCACGTCGCCCGCTGTGTTTTCGCGCAGAGTCACCTGGCCCACATGGAGGCCTGCACGCGCCTTCAGCGGCACGCTCAAGGCCGCAATCGCCGAGTGATAAGCCTGCGCATAGTTCACGGCGTCCAGCGCGCCGTCGAACATCAGCAGCATGCCGTCGGTTTTGTCGATTTCGCGCCCTCGCCAAGCAGGCAACAAGTCGCGGGCCACTCGGTCATGCTGGACCCAGACTTCGGCCATTGCCGCGTCGCCCAAGGCTTCCGACAGTTGCGTGCTGTCGACCACGTCGGTCAGCAGCAGGGCACGAATTTCACTCATTCGACGCTCACTCTTCCTCAGTCTTGTTGCGTTGGGCAAAACCTCGTGCTCTGATTCTGGCCTTGTTGACGAGTAAAAATGGGCATTGCAAGGCGGTGAATCATAGAGTCAATGCCCTTGGGAAGAGTGCCGCTATGCTCGGCGCCTTATGACAATCAATTCAAGCGCTATGCCTGCTGCTGCAGGTCCTGCTGGCTGGCGCAAAAAAGTCTCTGATGGGGCCCGCGTCGTCGGTGCAGCGATGGCTCATGCCCCTGAAAACGCAGCTTATGGGTTGATCGCGCTAGCACCGTTGGGGCCGGCGTTTGCCCCGCAGGCGATGGCGCTGGCGCTGCTGGGGGCAGCCCTGGGCAACATCGTGGCCTGCACGATGGGTGGCGGCAGGATAGTCAGTGGCGCGAAGACTGCCACGGCCTTGTTGACGGCCGCTCTGGTGGCGAATCTGTTGGTCCATCATCCGCTGCTGAGCTCGCGGGACCTGTTGCAATTGCTGGTCTTGGTCGGTTTGGGCTTGGCTGCAGCCGGTGCGATGCAATATGTCTTCGGCCTGTTGCGGTTGGGTGTCTTGGTCAAGTTCACCCCGCACCCGGTCCAAGTTGGGCTGCTCAGTGGCATCGGATTGCTGCTGATGGCGACCGCTCTGCCGGTACTGCTCGGTAACGGTTTCAACACCCGGCTGTTGGCCTTGACACCAGGCCTGTCGCTCGGCGCGGCTGGAATTGGCTGCTTTGCGATGGCGGGTGCCTGGCTGGCAACGCGATGGTCGTCGCCGCTGCCGCCGCTGCTGGTGGGGGTGGGCAGCGCGTCCTTGTTGTACTGGGGCCTGCTGGCGCTCGGTGTCGATGCCAGCTTGCTCGGTGCGCGGGCGGCCCTGCCCGAGTTGCCGATGCCGTGGCTGGTTCAGTTGCCCACAGCGGCCCCGGGCTTTGTCGACTTGCTGCGCTGGCCAGTGCTGTCACTACTGGGCATGTTTGCACTGACGGTGGCGGTGCTGAGTTCGCTCGATACGCTGCTGGTTTCTTCGGTGATGGACGGCCGGCTGCGCTTGCCGTCGCGCGATGCGAACCGCGAGTTGCGCGCTCAGGGCCTGTCCAATATGGTGGTCGCACTGTCCGGCGGGCTGGCCAACTCACCGGCGATCCTGCGTTCGTTGGATCTGGTCTTGCAGGTACCGGCCCAGCGTTCGAGCGTGCGCTGGTACGGCGTAGCGCTGTTGGCGGTGTTGGTGTTTGCCTCAGGTCTGCTGGCCTTGATACCGCTGTCGGCAATCGGCGGGGTGCTGGTTTTGCAAGCCGTGCAAATGGTGGCTCCGTCACTTTGGCGCACGCCTGTGTTGTTGTGGGGCGGCGGTCTGGCGCGCCGGCCACCGGGGCAAGACGCAGGGCAGCACCGAATCCTGCTGGAGAACTGGCTCGTAGCTGCGGCGGTGGCGCTGAGTACGGTGCTGTTCGGCCTGGGGCCGGCCGTGCTGGTCGGGATCAGCATTGCCATTCTGTTGTTCATGCGCGCCAACACGCGTGATGTGGTGCGCCATGTGCGCGGCGGCGATCAGCGTCGCTCGTTGAAGATGCGTGGTCCCGAAGCCGAAGCCCTGCTGCGGAGCGAGGGTCGGCGCATCGCCATTCTGGAGCTGGAAGGGGCCTTGTTTTTTGGCACAGCCGACGCTTTGCGAGCGCGCCTGGAAGGGCTTGCCGACGGCGTAGACAGCGCCGTGCTGGACCTGTACCAAGTGCCCGAGATCGACGCCACCGGGGCAAGAATCCTGCTGGAAATGGGTGAGGACTGGGCGCGACGCGGCAAGCTGCTGGTGGCCGCCGAATGGCCGGCAGGGGACTCGCGTCGGCACCGCGTGGAAACGATGGCGACCCCCGGGCTGCAACGCAGCCGCCTGCAGGCCGGACAAGGGCTCAGCTTTGCTGCCGATACCGACCTGGCGCTGCAAGCGGCCGAGGACAGATTGCTGGCTGTGTCGGGTTTGCAGCCCGACCAGGACAAGTCCTTGAGCTTGGATCAAACCATGCTCGGCAAGGGCTTGTCGCCGGCTGACTTGGCGGCATTGGCCGCGCAGATGACGACCGTTCATTTCAAGGCGCAGCAAAGCCTGTTTCAGGCCGGCGACCCGGGGGATGCGCTTTATGTGAGTTTGCGCGGTGATATCGGTCTGCGCTTGCCGGGTAGTCATCGGCGCCTGGCCTCGTTTGCACCCGGTGTCTGCTTGGGCGAGATGGCGGTACTGGCGCACTTGCCGCGCTCGGCCGATGCGATTGCCGAGGACGAACTGACCGTGATGCGTCTATCTGCCGAGGCCTTCGACCGGATGCGCCATGAACAACCGGCCTTGGCGGCGCAGTTGCTCTGCAATATCTCGCTGCATCTGGCCGGCCGAGTGCGGGTGCTGACGACCGAGTTGTCCGCTTGGATGGCTCGTTCAGCGGTAGGTCGCGAGACGCCTCCGCCCGGCGGCCTTGCTGCGCGGGCGGCCGACGAGCGCAACTGAACCCGGTGATGACCGATGTTTCGGAGTGCTGCCAATTTTTGCGCTCGCCATGCCTACTCCCGACGCCCGTTGGTTCACACAGGCCGTTCGCAGGCCGTTCGCCGGGTGCTCATTCGGTGCCTGGAAGAGCCCGCAGAAACATCGACACAGCGCAAAGGGAGCGCTTTCGCCTTGCCTTACAGTGAGCCCATGCCCGCCACCAACTCTCTGTGCATCCGCCGTGTCGGTATTGACACTTGGCGTGAAAACGTCGCCTATTTGCACCGGGATTGCGCAATCGTGCGGGCGGCGGGGTTCCAGGCGCTCTCAAAAGTGGAGATCCGGGCCCACAACGGCGGGGCGGGGCCGCTGATTCTGGCCGTGCTCAATGTGGTGGATGACGAGCGCATCGTCAGCGCTTGCGAACTGGGCCTGAGCGAGGAAGCGTTTCGGCGCCTGGGCGTGGCGGAAGGTCACTCGGCCAGCGTCGCGCACGCCGAAGCGCCGGGCTCGATCAGCGCGTTGCATCGCAAGATCAACGGTGAGCGGCTGTCCAAGGACGAGCTGGCCGCCATCATTCGCGACATCGCCCAAGCGCGTTACTCCAAGATCGAGCTGGCTGCGTTTGTCGTGGCGACCAATCAATATGAGCTCGACCGCGAGGAGGTGTTGCATTTGACTGAGGCGATGATTGCGGTCGGCCGCAAGCTGGATTGGCATCAGCAGGTGGGCGTCGGCCCGGTGGTGGACAAGCATTGCATCGGCGGCATTCCCGGCAACCGCACCTCGATGCTGGTCGTGCCCATCGTGGCGGCGCACGGCATGTTGTGCCCCAAAACCAGCTCGCGTGCGATCACCTCGCCGTCCGGCACCGCCGACACGATGGAAGTGCTGGCCGAGGTGGAACTCAGCTTCGAGCGCATGGTGCGCATCGTGCGCGAGACCCATGCCTGCCTGGCCTGGGGTGGCACGGCTGATTTGTCACCGGCCGATGACATCCTGATTTCGGTCGAGCGACCCTTGTCGATTGATTCGCCCGGCCAGATGGTGGCGTCGATCCTGTCCAAGAAAATCGCCGCCGGCTCGACCCATCTGGTGCTGGACATTCCGGTCGGGCCGAGCGCCAAGGTGCGCTCGATGGTGGATGCGCAGCGGCTCAAGAAATTGTTTGAATATGTGGCCGGCCATCTGCGCTTGCAACTCGATGTGGTGATCAGCGATGGCCGGCAGCCGATTGGCCGTGGCATCGGCCCGGTGCTGGAAGCCCGCGACGTGATGCAGGTGTTGCAATGCGACCCGGCGGCACCGCAGGACTTGCGTCAGAAGGCCTTGCGTCTGGCAGGCCGCATGCTGGAGTTCGACCCCGATGTGCGGGGCGGGCAGGGTTATCAGATTGCCCGCGACATCCTCGACTCAGGCCGGGCGCTGGCGCAAATGAACGCCATCATCGACGCCCAGGGCCGCCAGGTCGAGGCGCTGACCCTGGGCGGCTTGGCATGCGAAGTGCTGGCCCCGGCCGACGGCCACGTCGTGGCGATGGACAATCTGCGCATTGCCCATGTGGCCCGGTTGGCGGGTGCGCCGCAGGTGCCGGGGGCGGGCATCGATTTGCTGAAAATGCTCGGCGATGCGGTCAAAGCGGGTGAGCCGCTGTATCGCATCCACGCCCAGTTTGAAGCTGATCTGCAGTTTGCCCGGGCCTTGGCCGATAAGGATTCAGGCTGCCAGATCGGCACTGTGGATCAATTGCCGCGCGAATTTGCCAGCGGTTTCCAGTTTGTGATGTGAACGCACTGACAACGATGACAACGATGAATTCAAACACCTGTTTGCTGGCCTTTGAGACCGAACGCGCGCTGGCGCAAGAGTTGGCTGAGGCCTTGAACCTGCCGCTGCAGTTCATCAGTCGCCACCGTTTTCCAGATGGCGAATTGCGGCTGGTGCTGCCCAAGCCGCTGCCAGACTGCGTCGTGTTGCTGCGCGGTTTGCAGCAGCCGAATGAAAAGCTGGTCGAACTGATGATCGCCGCACCTGCGGCGCGTGAGCTCGGTGCCAAGCGGCTGATTCTGGTCGCGCCCTATTTGGCTTATATGCGGCAGGACAGCGAATTCACGCCCGGCGAGGCAGTCAGCCAGCGCCATATCGCGCGGCTGTTGAGCCAATTTTTCGATCACGTGCTGACGATAGACCCGCACCTGCACCGCATCGACAGCCTTGACGAGGTGATGCCGGTTGGCACGGGGCTGGCGCTGTCGGCCGCGCCGGTGTTGGGGACCTGGATTGCCGCCCAAGTGCCGGGCGCGTTGCTGATCGGCCCGGACGAAGAGTCCGCCCAGTGGGTGCGCGAGGCGGCCGGTTGCGGCGGCCTGCACTATGCGATTGGTCGCAAGGTCAGGCATGGTGACGCGCATGTCAGCCTCAGCCTGCCTGATGTCGATGTGGCGGGCCGGGCGGTGGTGTTGGTGGACGATATGGCGTCCACCGGCCGCACGCTGATCGGGGCCGCGCAGGCACTGCTGGCACGCGGCGCGGCGTCGGTCGATGTGGCCGTCACCCATGCCTTGTTCAACGGCGACGCCTTGCCCGAACTGCAGGCGGCGGGCGTGCGCCATGTGTGGAGCAGCAATGCGGTGCCGCATGAGAGTAATGCGGTGTCCGTCGTGCCGCTGCTGGCCGCAGCACTGCGGCCGCTGCTGCTGGCCGAGCACTGCGTTTAACCCAGGTTCAACTCAGAGGGTGAGAACTTTTGTAGCGAGCGGCTGCCTGGCGAAGGACAGGGCCTCTGGCCCTGGCGGATGGGGCGCGGATGCCGGAACGTACTTCAGGTACGTGAGGATTCCGAGTACCCAGCCGACGACGCATGACGGCCGCGCAGTAAAAAGTTCTCACCCTCTCACTTCAAGCGTCAGGCTTTACCTTGGCTGGCGACTGCTGCAGCGGCCTTGGCGGCGGCTTCGGCGTCGCCGAGGTAGTAGCGCTTGATCGGCTTCAGGTCGGCGTCCAGCTCATAGACCAGCGGGATGCCGTTCGGGATGTTCAGGCCGACGATGTCTTTTTCGCTGATGCCGTCCAGGTGCATCACCAGCGCTCGAATGCTGTTGCCGTGCGCGGCAATCACGATGCGCTGCCCCTGCTTGATGGCCGGCGCGATGGTGCCGTCCCAGAACGGCAGCACGCGTGCCACGGTGTCTTTCAGGCATTCGGTCAATGGAATGTCTGAACGGTCGAGCTTGGCGTAACGGATATCGCTGCGCTCGCTGCGCGGGTCATTGGGCTCCATCGCCGGCGGCGGCGTGTCGTAGCTGCGGCGCCAAACCAGCAATTGCTCGTCGCCATATTGCTTGGCAATGTCGCCCTTGTTCAGGCCCTGCAGTGCGCCGTAATGGCGTTCGTTCAAACGCCAGCTGTGCACGACAGGCAGCCAAGTGCGGTCCATTTGGTCCAGGCAATGCCAGAGCGTCCAGACGGCGCGCTTCAGCACCGAGGTGTAGCTGACATCAAAGTCCAGGCCGGCCTCCTTCAGCAGCAAGCCGGCTTGTTTGGCCTGCGCCACGCCGGTCGGGGTCAGGTCAACATCGGTCCAACCGGTGAAGCGGTTTTCGAGATTCCAGGTGGATTCGCCGTGGCGAATGAGCACGAGTTTGTACATGGACTTTGCTTGCTTCGAGGCCGCCCCAGTTGGGCTGCCGCGATTCTATCGGGGCATCTGGCGTGACTATTTCAGCGGGCAAGCCAAGGTCGTTGTCAGCGCCGGACTTTGCTGGCACCGGTTTTTTGCTCCCGGCGCGGTGTGGCGGCGCGGCCTTTCTATAATCGGGCTCTTTTTTACCTCTACCGGATTCATCCCATTGAAGTTCTTGCTCGATAACTGGATTCTGGTTTTAGCCGCGCTGACGTCTGGTGGCCTGTTGCTGTGGCCGCTGCTGACCCAGGGCAGTCAAGGCGGCGTTGTGACCACCGCAGAAGCGGTGCGCTTGTTGAACCGCGAAAAAGCGATCTTGATCGACGTCTGCGAGCCGGCTGAATATGCGGCCGGCCACGTGGCCGGCGCACGCAATATTCCGCTTGCCGCTTTGGACGGACACAAGTCTTTGCCCAGCAACAAAGCCCTGCCTTTGGTGCTGTTGTGCCAGAGCGGCGCACGCTCCACGCGTGCTGCAGGCATGCTGCGCAAGGCGGGCTACGCCAATGTGCAAACGCTGTCGGGCGGCCTGGCTGCTTGGCGCGAAGCCAATTTGCCGGTCGAAAAATCGGCCTGAAGCTGAAGCTGAAGCTGAAGGTTGGCCGGTCGGCCGGGGCGCTGCCCCGGTGCGCCTGCAACAGCAGCGGCAACAACCGCAACACCTGAATCAATCGAATTTCAAAGGATGGTCCATGCAAGTCGTCAAGATGTACACCACCCAGACCTGCCCTTACTGCCTGCGGGCCAAGGCGCTGTTGAAGGAGCGCGGGGTCGAGCTGATCGACGAGGTTCGTGTGGACCTCCACCCGGCCGAGCGCGCTGTGATGGTGGCCGCGACCGGCCGCCGCACCGTACCGCAGATCTTCATCGGAGCGACTCATGTCGGTGGCTGCGATGAATTGATGGCGATGGATCAGCGCGGCGAGCTGCTGCCTTTGTTGCAAGCCGCTTGATTTCAAGAGGGGGAGACCCCCGGCCGGGCGTCACATACGCTGGGTGATAATCATGTTCGCCGCTCGCAGCATGGGCTGAAGGGCCTTACTTTTTTGGAATGAATCATGGCCGAAGAGAACAACATCGCCGTTGAAAACAACGCTCCCGTCTTCCAGATCCAGCGCATGTATCTGAAGGATTTGTCGCTCGAGCAACCGAATGCGCCGCAAATTCTGCTGCAGCAGACGCAGCCGCAAGTTGACATCAACTTGGCGTTGTCCGCCGAGCCTGTTGCCGACGGTGTGTTCGAGGTCTGCGTGACCGGCACCGTCACCACCACGGTGGGCGACAAGACCTTGTTCTTGATCGAGGCCAAGCAAGCCGGCATCTTCGAGATCCGCAACGTGCCGCAAGAGCAAGTCGAAGGCATCCTGGGCATCGTTTGTCCGCAGATGATTTACCCCTATCTGCGCGCCATCGTGTCCGACGTCTGCACACGCGCCGGCTTCCCGCCGGTGCTGCTGTCGGAAGTCAACTTCCAGGCCATGTTCGAAGCGCAGCAAGCACAGCGCGAAGCCGCTGAATCGCCGACGTTGAATTAAATTCAACGTTTGAATCGGGTCACACGCGCCCCAGCTGCTTCTTGCAGCGGGGGCGCGTTTTTGTTTGAGCTTTCATCATGAAGATCAGCATTCTGGGGGCCGGGGCTTGGGGTACGGCCTTGGCCGTGCAGGCTGCTCCGCATCACGACGTGGTGCTGTGGGCGCGCGACGCGGCGGCCATCGCCGATATGCAGGCGCAGCGCTGTAATACGCGCTATTTGCCGACCATCGCTCTGCCGGCCCCGCTGCGCTTCGAAGCCGATTTGGCCAGCGCGATCGCCCACGCCTGCGATCCCCTGGCACCGGGTTTGATCGTCATCGCCACGCCGATGGCGGCGCTGCGCACGATGCTGGCCGGCTTGCCCGATGGCGCTCAAGTGCTGTGGTTGTGCAAGGGTTTCGAAGCCGGCACCGGCTTGCTGGGGCACGAGATTGCTCAAGCGGTGCAGCCGCGCTTGCGGGGTGGCATTTTGTCGGGTCCGAGCTTCGCGCAAGAAGTTGCCGCCGGTCAGCCAACCGCCTTGGTGGCGGCCAGCGAGGATGAAGCGCTGGTGCTGGCGGCTGTGGCGGCCTTCCACAGCGATCGGCTGCGGGTCTACACCTCGGCCGATCCGGTCGGTGTCGAGGTCGGCGGAGCGGTCAAGAACGTGATTGCGATTGCAGTGGGCACGGCAGACGGCCTGCGTTTGCGGGCCGAGCGCTTGAGTAGCGATGAGGGCGGCCAAGCGCAATACCTGGACAACGTGCCGGGGCTGAATGCGCGGGCGGCGCTGATCACCCGCGGCTTGGCTGAAATGCTGCGCTTGGGGCTGGCGCTAGGGGCGCGCAGCGAGACCTTCATGGGCTTGTCCGGCGTTGGCGATCTGGTGCTGACGGCCACTGGCGATTTATCTCGCAACCGTCGCGTCGGTCTCGGCTTGGCCGAGGGCTTGCCACTGGCGCAAATTCTGCGCGATTTGGGCCATGTGGCGGAAGGCGTCTACAGCGCGCCGACCGTGCTGGCACGGGCGCGCAGCCAGGGCGTCGATATGCCGATCACCGAAGCGGTGGTGGCCGTGCTGGACGGGCGTTTGAGTCCGGCAGCCGCTGTTGATTCGTTGATGGGGCGGCAAGCGCGCTCCGAATATTGAAACGGA
>JBIIVZ010000301.1:0-3904 GCA_044339175.1 Roseateles sp. | reverse complement strand
CAGGATGGTGAGACTTCCAACTCGGACTGGTCATCTGGCGATCATTGCTGCTACACTCGTGGGCTTTTCCGGTCTTGGCTGCGGGAAAGAAATCAATGCTTCTCGTACGAGAGGTCGCAGGGTGGAAGTTTGAACGTTTTGAGCATGTTGATTTGTCAATTATTGACAGATTTACTGATCGGCGTTTGAAGGACTCGTCCCGATAAGCGGCACCGAATGCGGCGGCAGTGATGTAAATCAGCCATACGACAGCTTGAGTCCCTTGGATTCAAGCACTCGAAAGTAACTCATGAAGACCTTCAGCGCCAAGCCGGCCGAGGTGACGCACGAGTGGTTTGTGATTGACGCCACCGATAAGGTGCTCGGACGTGTTGCCAGCGAAGTGGCACTCCGTTTGCGCGGCAAGCACAAAGCCATTTATACGCCTCACGTAGACACCGGCGATTACATCGTCATCATCAACGCAGAAAAACTGCGTGTCACTGGCAACAAGGCCACTGACAAGGTGTATTACCGTCACTCGGGTTTCCCTGGTGGCATTCACGCCACGAAGTTCAAGGACATGCAAGCCAAGCATCCAGGTCGCGCCCTGGAGAAGGCTGTCAAGGGCATGCTGCCCAAGGGTCCGTTGGGCTATGCCATGGTGAAGAAGCTGAAGGTCTATGCAGGTGACACGCATCCGCATGCCGCTCAGCAGCCCAAGGCTCTGGAAATCTAAGGAGCGGTAATGATCGGAAACTGGAACTACGGTACGGGTCGCCGCAAGTCGTCGGTCGCTCGCGTCTTCATGAAAAAAGGCACCGGCCTGATCGTCGTCAACGGCAAAGCCGTTGGTGACTATTTTGGTCGCGCAACTTCGATCATGATTGCCAAGCAGCCTTTGATGCTGACGAGCAACAACGAAACGTTTGACATCAAGGTCAACGTACATGGCGGCGGCGAGTCGGGTCAAGCTGGGGCGATTCGCCACGGCATCACCCGCGCGCTGATCGACTATGACGCAACCTTGAAGCCCGAACTGAGCCGCGCTGGCTTCGTGACGCGCGATGCGCGTGAAGTCGAGCGTAAGAAGGTCGGTCTGCACGGCGCGCGTCGTCGTAAGCAGTTCAGCAAGCGCTGATCCTGCTGGTTTGTCCGCCGGTTTCAACGCCGGTGGCAAATCATCAACAAGGCCGTTTGCGCAAGCAGCGGCCTTGTTTCGTTTCAGCTTGCCCCCAGCTGTAGCTGTGACCCAATACCCTTTTCAGCTGCGCCGCCTCTTGTTTACATAGACAATACGCAGCTAGAGTAAATCTGTTAGGAACCCACATGAGCGCAGTTCTCGAATCTCCTTTGGCCGACTCCGGTGAAATGCCCGTACCGTTGATCTTCACCGACAGTGCTGCTGACAAAGTGCGCGATCTGGTCGCCGAAGAAGGCAATCCAGAGCTGAAACTGCGGGTTTTCGTGCAGGGTGGCGGTTGCTCCGGCTTCCAGTACGGTTTCACGTTTGATGAAGCCGTCAACGAAGACGACACGCAGATGAGCAAGAACGGCGTCACGTTGTTGATCGACGCGATGAGCTTGCAGTATCTGGCCGGTGCTGAGATCGACTACAAGGAAGACCTGCAAGGCGCGCAGTTCGTGATCAAGAATCCGAACGCGACCACCACCTGCGGTTGCGGTTCCAGCTTTTCGGCTTGACACCCTTCGCTGAATGAAAAAGCCGCCAAGTTTTGGCGGCTTTTTGCTGCCCGGCGGTCGCCCGTGCATCAAGCCGGGTATATCAAGCCGGATACAGCGCGCCCAGAATCCTTGGGCCTGCCGCACCGGTAACTGCCTGTAGATTGCCGGGTAAAGCGTGCATCCAGCGCATCGCCAGCCAAGCGAAGGCGGCTGCTTCTACTTGCATGGCTGGCAGGCCGCGTGCGTCGGTGGGTTGAACCGTTGTTTCGGGTAGCAGTTGTTGCAGGCGCTGCATCAGCCGGGTGTTCAACGCGCCACCACCGCAGACCAGCAGTTCTTGCGTCGCCGGCGCGTCATCGCGCAGACAACGGGCAATGCTTTGCGCCGTCAGTTCGAGCAGGGTGGCTTGCACATTGGCGGTGGCTTCCGAATCAAGTGTCGGCACCTGTGCAGCCAGCCACTGTTCGTTGAATAAATCGCGGCCTGTGCTGCGCGGCGGCGGGCGGTTGAAAAACGCTTCGTCCAGCAGGGCTCGCAGCATTTCTGGCAGTAGCGTCCCGCTGGCTGCCCAGGCCCCGCCAGCATCAAAGCTGCAACCCAAGTGCCTGGCGATCCACAAGTCCATCAAACAGTTGCCGGGTCCACAATCGAAGCCCAAGGTCCGGCCGTCGGCGCTCAACAGGCTGATATTGCTGATGCCGCCGATATTGAGTACGGCCACCTCGCGGTCCGCGCGGCCAAATAAAGTGCGGTGAAAGGCGGGCACCAGCGGAGCACCTTGGCCGCCTGCGGCCAGATCACGGCTGCGCAGGTCACAAACCACGGCCACGCCGGTCATTTCGGCCAGCAAGGCACCGTTGAGTAACTGGGTGGTATAGCCGCAGCCATCAAACTCACCCGGTCTGTGCCTGACGGTCTGGCCATGGGCTCCGACAGCGGCAATATCCCGCGCGGTTCGTCCGGCGGTCTTCAGCAATTGGGCGGTCAATTCGGCGTAGCTGCGGGCCACCGCGTTGGCGGCCAGCGCCGCGCGGTGCAGTTCGTTGTCGCCGGGGCTGTTCAATGCCAGTAAATCGTCGCGCAGGCCGGTCGGGTACGGTTGATGGCAATGCGCCAGCACTTGCAGGGCCGCGCTGTCTTGCGGGAAGCGGGCCAGCACAGCGTCCACGCCGTCCAGCGAGGTGCCGGACATCAGGCCGATGTACAGCTCACCGGTGCTTGCTCCATCCACCGCAAATCCAGTCATCTGACGTCACCTGCTCGAACGAAGAGCTGGCAACTCACTCTGCGCCGTTCACTCCGCCGTCCATCGTTTGGGCAACGCTCAATTGAGTCTTGATGCTCGCAACGGTTTGCAAGAACTGGCCGCGCGCGTAGTTCGGCAAAGTAACCGCTTCGGAGGCGCGCGCAATCACGCGAGGATCCTGGTGCTCGCCCTTGACGCGAAATTCAAAATGCAGGTGCGGCCCTGTGGCCCAGCCGGTGGCGCCGACCGCGCCAATGCGTTGACCCTGTTCGATGCGCTGGCCGCGTTTGACGTCGATGCGGCTCAGGTGGGCATAAACCGTGGTGCGGTCGCCGCTGTGGCGCACGAACACGACATTGCCGAAGCCGTTTTGCCAGCCGGCGAAATCCACCGAGCCTTCGCCCACCGTGCGAACCGCCGTGCCTGTGGGCGCGCCGTAGTCGGTGCCCAGGTGGCGACGCCAGGTTTGCAGAATCGGGTGGAAGCGCATCGCGAAACCGGAGGTCACGCGCGAGAACTCCATCGGGCTGGCTAAAAATGTGCGGCGCTTGCTTTGACCGTCGAAGCCGTAAAAATTGCCTTTGCCGGTGGCCTTGTCCTGGAACCAGACCGCGCTGTAACTGCGCCCGTTATTGACGAACTCGGCGGCGACGACACGGCCGCCGGCGCTTTCCCAATTGATCGGCTCGCCGTCGGCTGTCATGCTTTCGTAGACGACCGAGAAACGGTCGCCCTTGCGCAGTTCGCGGTGGAAGTCGATATCGCCGGAGAACATATCGGCCATTTGCGAAGCGACCACATCGGGAATGCGGGCTTCGTCGGTGGCAGCAAACAGCGAGCTGCGAATGCTACCGCTGCCCAGCCGTGTCTGCGCTTGCAGCGGCAGAGTCTCCAGCTTGGAGGTGAATTTGTCGGCCGTGCGCGAAACGCTCAAGCGGGTGAAGTGGGTGGCTTGCTGAATTGGGTTTTCGGCCGCAAAGCGGACCACCATCG
>JBIIVZ010000300.1:0-3906 GCA_044339175.1 Roseateles sp. | reverse complement strand
GCTAGTTTAGTGAACGCTTCTTCGCCAGGAATGCGAGCCACTATTTTGAAATAGTCCCAGGGCTCGACCGATTCCTTTTTCGATTTCACTTGCAGCAAGAACATGTCGTGAATGCCGCGGCCGTCTTCCTTGCGGATCGTGCCCTTGGTATAGAAGTCGTTGATCGGCGTGGCCTTCATCTGCGCCATCACCTTGTCGGCATCATCGGAGTTGGTGGCGGCCACTGCCTTCAGGTAATGCATAGCGGCCGAATAGTCAGCCGCTTGCAGCGACGACGGCATGCGCTTCATCTTTTCGAAGAAGCGACGGCTCCACTCGCGCGCTTCCGGGCTCTGGTTCCAATACCAGCTGTCGGTCAGGTACATGCCCTCGGTCGTTGAAAGGCCCAGTGAATGGATGTCGTTGATGAACATCAGCAAGCCAGCCAACTTCATCGTCTTGGTGACACCAAACTCGTTGGCTGCTTTGATCGCGTTGACGGTGTCACCGCCGGCATTGGCCAAGCCAAGGATTTGCGCCTTGCTGCTTTGTGCCTGCAGTAAAAAGGAGCTGAAGTCATTTGCGTTCAGTGGGTGCTTGACGCTGCCCAGTACTTGGCCACCGGACTTGGCCACAACGGCTGAAGTGTCGGTTTGCAGCGAGGCACCGAAGGCGTAATCCGCCGTCAAGAAGAACCAGGTTTTACCGCCACCCTTGGTCACCGCTGCGCCTGTGCCGTTGGCCAAGGCCACCGTGTCATAAGCGTAGTGAATGGTGTAGGGCGTGCAGTCCTCATTGGTCATGCGGGCCGAACCGGCACCGATGGAGATGAAGGGCTTTTTCTTTTCGGCCGCGATCTTGGCCATGGCGATGTTGGCGCCCGAGTTGGTGCCACCAATCAGCATGTCCAGGCCTTGCGTGTCGATCCACTCGCGTGCCTTCGATGCCGCCACATCGGCCTTGTTCTGATGGTCGGCGTAGATCAGCTCGATCTTCTTGCCGGCCACCATGCCCTTCATGTCGGCAATGGCCATCCGGATGGCTTCGACACCGCCGATGCCGTCGATGTCCGCGTAGACGCTGGACATGTCGGTGATGATGCCGATCTTGATGACATCACCCGAAATTTGCGCTTGCGCTGTGCCGCCGAAGGCTGCACCGATAGCCAAGCAGGCCAGCGCGATGCTTTTGTTGGTTTTATTGATCTTGTGGGTCATGATTTTTTGTCTCCTGGAGGTCGTGGGTCAATCAAACACTCAAAAGCACGTCGAGTACGGCCTGTTTGGCCGGTAACTCTGCGGCGGCAAAAGACTCCACCACTTCGCCATGCTCCACCACGATGAAGTGGTCGGCCAGCGGAGCGGCAAAGCGAAAGTTCTGTTCCACCATCAGGATGGTGAAACCCTGCGCTTTCAGCGCCGTGATCATGCGGGCCAGCGCTTGCACGATCACCGGGGCCAAGCCTTCAGAGATTTCGTCCAGCAACAAGATGTCTGCCCCGGTTCGCAGAATCCGTGCCACTGCCAGCATCTGTTGCTCTCCGCCGGACAAGCGCGTGCCCGGGCTGTGCCGACGCTCGGCCAAATTGGGGAACATGGCGTAAATCTCGGCCTCGCTCATCGGCGTGCTGCGCAAGTTCTTCAGCGGCGGCGGCAAGCGCAGATTTTCCTCGGTGGTCAGCGAAGAAAAAATACCGCGTTCTTCCGGGCAGTAGCCCAGGCCCAGATGGGCAATACGATGCGTCGGCATTGCGATCGTCTCGACGCCATGTACCTTGATAGAACCGCGCCGTTCACCGGTCAAACCCATGATGGCACGCAAGGTGGTCGTGCGGCCCGCGCCGTTGCGGCCGAGCAAGGTCAAGACCTGCCCCTTTTGAACCGTCAAATTGATGCCGTGCAGGATGTGGCTTTCGCCATACCAGGCATGCAGATTGTTGATTTCGAGTGCTGGAGCTTGTGCCATCAATGCGCTCCTTCAAGTTCGGTCGCTTCGCTGCCCATATAAGCTTCCAGCACGGCCGGGTGTTTGGACACCTCGGCGTAGTCGCCCTCGGCAAGCACCGCGCCGCGGGCCAGCACAGTGATGCGGTCGGCAATTCTCGACACCACATTCATGTTGTGTTCAACCATCAAGACAGTGCGTCCCTCAGCCACGCGTTTGATCAATTCGGTCACCCGGGCCACGTCCTCATGACCCATGCCCTGGGTCGGTTCGTCCAGCAGCATCAGCGTGGGCTCCATCGCCATCGTGGTGGCGATTTCCAGTGCGCGTTTGCGGCCGTAGGGCAGGTCGCCCGCTTTCAAATGCGCCATGTCGCGCAAATCCACCAGCTCCAGCAGCGCCAGTACCTGGGCGTCAAGCTGCTTCAGGGCGGTCAGCCCTTTCCAAAAGTGAAAACTGGTGCCGGTGAAGCGCTGCAGTCCGATACGCACGTTTTCCAGCACCGTCAGGTGGGGGAAAACTGCCGAAATCTGGAACGAACGGATCACGCCGCGGCGGGCAATCTCAGCCGACTTTTCGGCGGTGATATCGACGCCGTTGAAGAGGATATTGCCGCGCGTCGGCTCCAGAAATTTGGTCAGCAAATTGAAGCAAGTCGTCTTGCCTGCACCGTTTGGGCCGATCAGTGCGTGGATGTGGCCGCGTTGCACCCGTAAGTTCACATTGTCCACGGCGGTGAAGCCTTTGAAGTCCTTGCTAAGGCTGCGGGTCTCGAGAATGAATTCGCTCACTTTGAATCGCCCGCACCGGCTGAAGGTGCGGCTGAAGTTAGGTCACGAATGTAGGGCGTTCGGGCAAGACTTGACACGAGGAAATTCCTTTACGTAACATTGCTATGGGGTTAACCCGCTGAGCTGTCATGAGTTGGGCACAGGGTGGCTAAACAGTCGATTCCAGCGGCGAGCCCAACACCCTCCCCAGCAGCCCGGCTGCATTGTGCACACCGTAGCGTTGGCGCAATCGGGCGCGCAGTTTCTCAACCGTACGCGGGCTCAGGTTCAAGGTTTTTGCACATTCCTTGGCGGTTTGGCCGGCCGCCATCGCGCTGAAAACCTCGCGCTCGCGGGGCGTCAGGGCATCTGGTCCGCAGTTGGTATGCAGCGGTTGAAAGATCCAGGCCGCTTCTGCAAACGGCGCGCTCATATCCCGCGTTTGGCCGTGCACACGGAACCACTGCATGCGCCCGTCGCGCCTGCGCATCAGCCGCTCGTCCTGATAACTGCCGCAGGCGCGCATGGCATTTTGACCGCACATGCCTACCCGTTCAAATTCGCTGCTTGTTGGGTAGAGCAGGGCAAAGCTCTCGCCGACCAACTCATCGGGATTGAAGCCGAACATGGCGGCAAAGCTCTCGCTGACCCAATGCAGAACTCGGTCACGTGACAGCGCCAAGCCGAGCGGACTCAGGCTTGCGAAGGCCTCGATAGGGGAAAACCTGGGCGTAGTTTTGGGGCTTACGGTGCTGTGCATGGCTGCGTAGGCTACGGCACCGGAAAGGTGCTTGCGTGGAAGTGCTTTCCCTAGCTTGCATGAAAGGCCGCCGGCGACGCGATCATCTTTTGGCTGCGCCGGGCGTGGAGCGCGCGCCTGTCGCGCACCAGAAGCCTGCTGGAAAGGCGTTTAAGACTGTCTTGCTCGAACAACAGCTTAGTGATGAGTAGCGCTGACGCTGTTAGCACCTTTGTGGGCCGCATTAATTTGGGTGGGAGCCGGAAGAGGGGCGGCGACCACTTCCACGAACTGACCCCTCACCACAATATTTTGGAGACTTTGATGACTCATTCACGCCCCACGCCCCGCCAAATTCGTGCACGCCAGGCCGCTTGGCTGCTACTCGCCCCAGTTTTGCTGACGGCTTGCGGCGGATCTGACTCTTCGCCCGAGCCGGCCCCAGCTCCAGTACCATCTTTGGTCGTCAATACG
>JBIIVZ010000299.1:0-3909 GCA_044339175.1 Roseateles sp. | reverse complement strand
TGTCGTCCACCATCTGTGGCTGCTTGCCCTGGGCCGCCAACGATTGCGCCAGCGCAACCACCACCTCGGCCCGGTTGACGCCCAAGCGCAGCGCTTCGGTCAGCTCGATTTCGGCGCTCGCCGCTTCGCCGTTCAGCAGCAGTGCCTTGCCCAGCAGCACATGGACGGGCAACAGGGTTTTGTCGAGCTGCAGCGCGTTTTTCAGTTGGATGATGGCACCGGGCAGGTCGCGCCGTTCATAGCGGCCCAGCGCATCTTCGTAAAAACGTGCGGCTTTGCTGTTGTCGGCCTGCGCCAACACGCCGGCGGTGGACAGCAGCAAAGGCAGCAGGGCGAGGCGGAGCAGGAAACAAGACATTCTGGGCATGAGGGCAAGTTCAGCGGTACGGTGGGCGCCGCCAAACGGCGAATGGATCAATTTTTACAGATGGTCCGCAACGCCAAGCCGCAGCCCTGTGCGCACCACGCGCCAACAGCGGCACTTTTGCCGGAATCGGCAAAGCAACTTGCAGCCAAATTCAGCGGCGCATCTGTGCCGGTTAGTTACCGCTTGGTTACCGCCTGTGTACCGCTTGTGTACAGCGTCAATAGCGCAGCTGTAGCGTCATCACGTCGTTGTCGCGCTTCATCTGAAAACGTGACAGAAAGCTGTTGCCCAGCAGCACATGGCTCATCTGGCCGGGGAAGACGATGGCGTCCACATTGCGCACCTCGACCTCGCCAATGCGCACGCTGTCCAGCTGCAGCCACTGGGCGCTGACCATGCCGTTGGCGGTTTGGGTCGTGACGCGCCGGCCCTCGCGGTAGCTCAGCCCCAGGCGGTCGGCCTCGCTCTGGCTGATCGAAATCGCGCTGGCTCCGGTGTCGACCAGAAACTGCGTGGCCCGGCCGTTGATGGTGCCACTGCTGGTGAAATGTCCGCCAGCGCCGGCACTCAGCACGATGTTGCGCGCCGCCTCGGCGGCCCCGTTGGCAGCACCGACGCGGCCGGGCGAAGCCCCCAGCAGCAGCGTCTGGCGGCCACCGGCAAGCTCGATCACGGCATGCTCACCGTCCAGCGACAGCAACTTGACACCGCGCACGGTGGCACCCACCGCCACCGTGCGCGGCTCCCCATCGATCAGCAGCAGCGCGGCCTTGCCACCCAAGCTGCCGTTGAAGGAGATTTGCTGGCCCCAAGCCGCTGCGTTGAGCAGCAACAGCGCGCCCGCGCAAGCCCGAGCGCAAGCGCAAGCGCAAACGTGCAGCAGCCGCAGCGGCAGTTGCGTGGTGGCCGTGGCGCTCACTTCAATCGCGGAAGTTGTCGTAGGTCAGCGGCACTTCGGGCAACTCCTTGCGCAGCAGGGCGATGGCACCTTGCAGGTCGTCGCGGTTCTTGCCGGTCACACGCACCGCATCGCCCTGGATGCTGGACTGCACCTTCAGCTTGGCCGTCTTGATGGCGCTGACGATCTTCTTGGCCAGGTCGGACTCGATGCCGGCCTTGACCTTGTAGACCTGCTTGACCTTATCGCCGCCGAGCTTTTCGACCTTGGCGCTCATGTCCAAATAGCTCAGCTCGATCTTGCGCTTGGTCAGCTTATCGACCAGCACGGCGCTGATCTGCTCCAACTGGAAGTTGCTGTCGCCATTCAGGATGATTTCTTTCTCCTTTTCCTTCAGTTCGATGCGGGCGCCGGTGCCCTTGAAGTCGAAGCGGGTGGCGATTTCCTTGGCGCTGTTGTCCACGCCATTGCGGATTTCAACCATGTCGGGTTCTAGAACGGTGTCAAAGCTGGGCATATTTTTCTGGACTTAAATGTGGATGGGGCCGGGAGTGGCGCTGGTGATCTGGGAAAATCATGTCATGCAAGCACCCTATGTAAACCCCCCGAATGGACAGGCGGCCGACGTTGGTCTGGAGTACGACGTCAATTTGAAACCTTACAACAGTTTCGGCTTGCCGGCCACTGCGCACCGCTTGGTGCGCATTCGCTCGGCCGCCGATGTGCGCCGTGTGGTGGACCACCCGGTGCTGGGTCTGGCACCCAAGTTTGTGCTCGGTGGCGGCAGCAATATCGTGCTGACGCATGACATCGATGCCGTCGTGCTGAAGATCGAAATCCCCGGTATCCGCTTGTTCGAGGAACGTGCAGACGCCTGGATTATCGAGGCAGGTGCCGGCGTGCCCTGGCATCAGTTGGTGGAATGGAGCTTGGATCAAGGCATCGGCGGCCTGGAAAACCTGGCCCTGATCCCCGGCACGGTGGGCGCGGCACCGGTGCAAAACATCGGTGCCTACGGCCTGGAGATGCAGGACCGGCTGGAAAACGTCGTGGTCGTCGATCTGGTGACCGGCCGCTCGGCCACCTTGGCCGCAGGTGTTTGCCGCTTTGGCTATCGGGACAGCGTCTTCAAGCAAAGCGGCTTTGGCGGCTTGGCCGGCAAGAGCGTCATCACCCAAGTGCGCTTTCGTTGTCCCAAGCCCTGGCAGCCGGTGCTGGGCTACCTGGAGTTGGACCGCAAGATGCTGGAGACCGGCATCAGCGCGCCCAGTGCCCGGCAGATTTTTGATTGGGTGTGCGAAATCCGGCGCGCCAAGCTGCCCGACCCGGCGGTGATCGGCAATGCAGGTAGCTTTTTCAAGAATCCGCTCGTCAGCCCCGAGCAATGTCGCGACATCATCGGCCGCGACCCCCACATCGTCCATTACCTGATGCCCGACGGGCAGATCAAACTTGCAGCAGGCTGGATGATCGATGCCTGCGGCTGGAAGGGCAAGGCCGTCGGCGGTGCCGCCGTCTACGAGCGCCAGGCGCTGGTCTTGGTGAACCGCAGCGGTGAGGCTCGCGGTGCCGAAGTCGTCACCTTGGCCCGCGCCATCCAGGAAAGCGTTTACGGCCGCTTTGGCATCCGGCTGGAGCCGGAGCCGGTGCTCCGCTGAGGGCGTGGAGACCGGCTGAATTTCGGCCTTGCGGGCCAGCTGTAGGGCGGGTCGTGACCCGCGTGTGGCCGACTGTGACACCCGGGTTACGCCAAGCCTGCTCATGTCGGCACTTCGCTGCCCGTGCCGCAATCGCTCGCGGGTCTCGACCCGCCCTACGAAGCTGACCGAGCGGTTCAGACCACCTTTTTAGCCCGAGCCGTCGTCTTGCCCGGAGCCTTGGCAGCAGTTTTTGCGGCGGGCTTGCCGAACGGCGAGGGGATGGCGACGGCGGATTTCGCTGCCTTCACCACCGCTGCCGCTTTGGCGGCTGCCGTCGTCTTGACCACAGGTGCTACGGCAACCACCGGCTTGCGCGGCGCGCGAGTCTTGACTGCACGCTTGGCGCGGGCATTGGCTGCGATGCGCAAGCGCAGCGCGTTCAGCTTGATGAAACCACCGGCGTCCGCTTGGTCGTAGGCACCGCCGTCATCCTCGAAGGAGGCGATGTTGGTGTCGAACAGCGAGTCGGTCAGCGACTCGCGGCCCACGCACATGATGGTGCCCTTGTAGAGCTTCAAGCGCACGGTGCCGTTGACGGTTTCCTGGCTCTTGTCGATCAGCGTTTGCAGCAGTTCACGCTCGGGCGCGAACCAGAAGCCGTTGTAGACCATGCGGGCATAACGGGGCATCAGGTCGTCTTTGAGCGCCAGCACTTCGCGGTCCAGCGTGATCGACTCGATGGCGCGGTGGCCCGTCAGCATGATGGTGCCGCCCGGCGTTTCATAGCAGCCACGGCTCTTCATGCCGACAAAGCGGTTCTCGACCTTGTCCAAGCGGCCGATGCCGTGCTTGCCGCCCATGCTGTTGAGCGTTTCCAGCACGGTGGCCGGGCTCATCTTGACGCCGTCGATGGCCACGATGTCGCCCTTGGCATAGGTCAACTCGACCACTTGCGGTTTGCCCGGCGCTTTTTCGGGGCTGACCGTCAGGCGCCACATATTGGC
>JBIIVZ010000298.1:0-3916 GCA_044339175.1 Roseateles sp. | reverse complement strand
GCCGCTGCGGCCAGCGCTGCCGCCACGGCCGCTGCCGATCCCTTCATCTATTTTGTCCAGGCCGGGGCCTTCATCAGGACCGAGGATGCCGAGCAACAGCGTGCCAAACTGGCTCTGCAAGGGTTCATCGCCAAAGTCCTTGAGCGCGAGCAGTCCGGTCGCACCGTGTACCGTGTGCGCCTGGGGCCGATGGACAGCCGCGATGAGGCCGAGGGCCTGCAACGCAAGATTGAGGCTGCCGGTATCGAGGCCAATTTGATCCGCGTGCAGCGCTGAACCGAGAGGGAGAACTTTTTACTGCGCGGCCGCCATGCGTCGTTGGCCGGGGGCTCGGAACCCTCACGACCCTGAAGTGAGTGGTGGTTCCGGTGCCCCGTCCGACCAAGCCCGACAGCCGCTCGCTACAAAAAGCTCCCACCCGCTTGTGCTGTTTTCCTTATTTCTCCGTTCCAAGCAAGGATTTCTGATGATGAAGCGTCGCGATTTTTCCGCTCTGAGCCTGACGACCCTGGCCGCTGCTTCCGCCGTTCTTCTGCCCACTTGGGCGCTGGCGCAAGGTGGCCCGGTCGAGGGCAAGCAGTACCAGCGTTTGTCACAGGCTTTGCCGGTGCCGGCAGGCAAGATCGAAGTGGTGGAGTTCTTCTGGTACGGCTGCCCGCATTGCTTCGCCTTTGATCCGGTGCTGGAAGCCTGGGTCAAGCAATTGCCGACCGATGTGACCTTCCGTCGCGTCCACGTGGGCTTTCGCGCCAACATCAAGCTGCATCAGCGCATGTTTTACGCGCTGGAAGTGATGGGCAAGGAAGCGGAGCTGCGCGCCCGGGTGTTCGCCGCCTTCCATACCGAGCGCATCGACCTCGACGACGAAAAGGCGATTTTTGCCCTCGCGGGCCGGCTCGGCCTGGATTCGGCCAAGTTCGCCGAGGCATTCAACTCCTTCGGTGTGCAGACCAAATGCGCGCAGGCGACCAAGCTGTCCGAGGCCTACCGCATCGACGGCGTGCCGTCCTTGGGCATCGCCGGGCGCTTCCTGACCTCGCCAGCGATGGCCGGTGCACGCGGCCAAGCCGAGGCGTCACAAGGCCAGCAGGCCGTTGCTGTGGCAGATTTCTTGATCAAGCTGGCACGCGCTAAAGCCTGAGCCACAGCACCGTTTCAGCAGCGCTGAAACGGTCGGGTCACTGAGCCCGATAAACGACACATTCGCACGTCTGCCCGGTGCCTCTCGGCACCGGGATAGAATCGGTTGCAAGAATTGTGCCGTCATGAAAAAACCTGCTCGCCCTCCATTGATCTGCTTGCCCACCCCCTCCATTCCCCGTCTGCTGGCGCTGCTGGCGTGCGTCTTTGCGCTAACGGCACAAGCCGAACTGGCCGACCAGAACAAGCCGCTGAACATTGCCTCAGAGAAGGGCGGCCGTATCGACGTCGCCAACCAGCGCACCGAGTTCAACGGCGATGTGGTGCTGAGCAAGGGCAGCTTGGTGCTGCGGGCCGAAAAAATCGACTTGCGCGAAACCGGTGACGGTTATTACAAGGCTTTCGCCAGCGGACTGGCCGGCAAGCCGGTCACCTTCCGGCAAGCCCGTGACGTGCCGGGCGAGGCGATCGAGGGCTTTGCCGATCAACTCGAATACGACACCCGCGCCGATACGGTGCGCTTTGTCGGCAATGCGGTGGTGCGCCGCACGATCGGCGCGGCGGTGGCAGACGAGGTGACCGGTGCGGTGATCGTGTTCGACAACCGGGCCGAGGTGTTCACGCTTGAAGGCGGACGCGATTCGCCGCACCCGACCGGTCGCGCCCGTGTGGTGATGATGCCGCGCGGTGCCGCAGCGGCCTCAGGAGCCGCCGCCGAAACGCCCGCCTCTGCGGTGCCGCTGCGCCCCAGTTTGACCCTGACGCCGCGCAAACCTTCATGACTGCGGTCAAACTTGCCCACGCAGCTCATGTGGCCGCGCTGGAATCCGCGCCGCGCAGCCGCCTGGAAGCGACTGGTTTGGCCAAGAGCTACGGCATGCGTCGCGTCGTGACCGATGTGCACCTGAGTGTGGGCAGCGGCGAGGTGGTCGGACTGCTGGGTCCGAACGGGGCCGGCAAAACCACCAGTTTCTACATGATCGTTGGCCTGGTGCGCGCCGATGCGGGCGAGATCCGTATCGATGGTCAGACGGTCCAGCACCTGCCGATTCATCAGCGCGCCCGGCTCGGCTTGAGCTATTTGCCGCAGGAAGCGTCGATTTTTCGCAAGCTGACGGTCGAAGAAAACATTCGTGCCGTGCTGGAGCTGCAGTTGTGCCCCGACGGCCGTGCGCTGCCGGCGGCCACGATCAAAGATTTGCTGGAAACGCTGCTGCATGACCTGAGCATCGACAAACTGCGCGACAGCCCGGCCCCGGCGCTGTCCGGTGGCGAGCGTCGCCGGGTTGAAATTGCCCGGGCGCTGGCCACGCAGCCGCGCTTCATTTTGTTGGACGAGCCGTTTGCCGGTGTCGACCCGATCGCCGTGCTGGAGATCCAGCGCATCATTGGTTTCCTGAAAGCGCGTGGCATCGGGGTCTTGATCACCGACCACAATGTGCGCGAAACGCTGGGCATCTGTGACCGGGCCTACATCATCAGCGAAGGCTCGGTGCTGGCCGAGGGCACACCGGCCGAGATCGTAGACAACGCCGACGTGCGCAAGGTCTACCTCGGCGAACATTTCCGCATGTGACGCTGCGCTCCGGCCGATGAAGCAATCTCTACAGGTTCGCCTCAGTCAGCATTTGTCGCTGACGCCGCAACTGCAGCAATCGATTCGGCTGCTGCAACTCTCGACGCTGGAGCTGAACCAGGAAGTCGAGCAGATGCTGGCGCAAAACCCGCTGCTGGAGACCGAGGACGATTTCTCGGTCGCCACGCCTGAGCTGGCCGAGATGCGCAGCGCCGCCACCGCAGCCGAAGACAGCGGGGCCGACAGCGAGGTGGGCGGCGGTCAAGACGCCGAGATGACGGCCGAGATCAAGGCCGATGACTTCGGCACGACCGAACGCGACGACTGGGAAAACGGCACCGAGCGGGACGACTTCGACGGCATCCGCGAGCTGCCCAGCAATTCAAGCAGCAGCAACAGCGGCACCGAGGACGACGGCGAGCGTGGCGACCAAGGCGCGGGCGAGATCAGTCTGCAAGAACACCTGTATCAGCAGATGGCCGGCATGGGCTTGACCGAGATCGACCGCATGGCCTTGCGGGTCTTGATCGAATCGCTGGACGAGGACGGCTACCTGGCCGACAGCCTGGAGGAGATCGCGCAGGCGCTGAGCGGTGGCGACGCGCTTGATGCCGAGGCCGAGGCCGATGTTGAAGCTCAGAATGAGCTGCTCGACCAGTTGCGCATTGCCCTCAAATGGCTGCAGAACATGGACCCGGCCGGCGTGGGCGCGCAGAACCTGGGCGAATGTCTGGTGCTGCAATTGCGCGGCCAATCGCGCAGCCCGGCGCAGATGATCGCCATCCTGATCTGCAAACAGTACCTGGAACTGCTGGCCCGGCGCGATCACAAGAAGCTGATGGCCTTGACCGGTGCCGACGACGCCTTGCTGCGCGAAGCGCAAGCGCTGATCGTGGCGCTGGAGCCCAAGCCGGGACGCCGCTTTGCACGCGGCCAGGCGGCGGCCGTGGTGCCCGATGTGATCGTGCGCAAGGTCGGCCGCGAGCTGCGGGTGATGCTGAACCCGGACGTGGCACCCAAGCTGCGCATCAACGAGCTGTATGCCAACGCGCTGCGCCAGACGCGCGGCGGCATCACCAACACCGCCCTGGGCGGGCAGTTGCAGGAAGCGCGCTGGTTCATCAAGAACATCCAGCAGCGGTTCGAGACGATTCTGCGGGTCTCGAAAGCAATTGTTGAGCGCCAAAAGGGCTTCTTCAC
>JBIIVZ010000297.1:0-3931 GCA_044339175.1 Roseateles sp. | reverse complement strand
CTCTGCCTCCCCTGAATGCCGCCGACCTCTGGGCCTTTGAGCGCATCGGCCAGATCGCGCTGGCACCGAACGGCCAGCGTGCGGTCTGCTCGGTCACCACCAGCTCCTTGGAAGACAACAAGTCGCAGACCCGCTTGTGGCTGCTGCCGACCGACCAAGCCGCGCCGCGCCAACTGACCCGTTGCGGCGACAAGGACGGGCAACCTGCCTGGTCGCCCACTGGCGACCGCATCGCCTTCCTGGCCAAGCGCCAGCAGCAGGGCGAGCAAGACGCCACCGCGCAGCTCTACGTCATCTCGCCCGACGGCGGCGAGGCGCTGCGCAAGAGCTCGTTTGCGCCCGGCATCGACTCGTTCAAGTGGTTGGCCGACGGCAAACGCATCGTCTTTGCCGCCTGGGTCTGGCCGGACCTGAAGGGCAGCGCCGCCCAAGCGCGCCAGCACAAGGCCTTTGCCGAGCGCAAGGAAAGCGGCTACGCGACCAGCGAGGCCTATTACCGCTACTTCGACCATAACGTGCCGATGGGACGGGTCTTGCACCTGCTGTTGCTCGACCTGGCCAGCGGCAAGGTCAGCGACCTGTTCGAGGGCACGACCTACGAATTGCCACGCGATGCCGCCGGCAACGAGGTCTACGACCCCAGCCCCGACGGCCGCCGCGTCGCCTTTGTGCACGACCCGGCCCAGGTGCCGGTGCTGGGCAACCGGCTGGCGCTGGCCGTGCTGGACATCGCCAGCCGCCGCGTCAAAACCCTGGCGGACGCTGCCGACTGGGACTTTGGCGCACCCAGCTGGCGGCCCGATGGCCAGGCCGTGGCCGTGACGGCAGCACAGGTCGGGCGCTGCCACACCGCGTTCAACCAACTGGCCTTGGTCGAAGCCGAGGCCTTGGCCAAGGCCGACCCGGCTGCTGAGTCAAGCTGGCAGTTGCTCGGCGGCGACTGGGACCATCAAGTGGACGCACCGCTGCGCTGGGCCGACGCAGGCGCGGCGCTCTGCTTCACCGCCCAAGCCAGCGGCCGCTGCCACCTGTGGCGGTACGAGCTGGCCACCGGCAGCGTTGCTCGCATCGTTGAAGGCGGCTGGGTGCAAGGCTTCGACATCTGTGGCGATGTCGTGCTGACCGCCAGCGACAGCGCCCTGCATCCGGTGCAACTGCATGCTCGCCCAGGTGTCGCTTCACCAGCGCTGCGGCTGGAAACTTTCAACGACCCACTGCTGGCGCAGCGCCAGTTGGGCGAGGTGCGTGAAGTCAGCGTGGTGGGTGCCTTGGGCGAGGCGGTGCAAATGTGGCTGACCTTCCCGCCCGACTTCAACGCCCGCAAGAAGAACCCCGTCATGCACGTCATCCACGGCGGGCCGTTTGCCGCCGCTGGCGACACCTTTGGCTACCGCTGGAACCCGCATGTGCTGGCCTCGCGCGGCCAGGTGGTGGCGCAGGTCAACTACCACGGCAGCAGCGGCTTCGGCCATGCCTTCCGCGACAGCATCATGGGCCGCCAAGGCGAGCTGGAGCTGCAAGACATCGAGGCCGGCACCGATTGGCTGCTCGCACAACGCTGGACCGACCCGCAACGACTGACCGCTACCGGTGGAAGTTATGGCGGGTTCCTGGTCGCCTGGATGAACGGCCATCTGCCCGCCTGGCCCGTCGGCCGCTACCGCGCTTACGTCTGCCACGCCGGTGTGTTCGACCGCGTCGCCACCTTCAGCGCCGACTCCTACCCGCAGCGCCCCAAAGACCTGCACGCGCTGTACTGGCAAGACATGCCCAAAGTGCTGGCGCAAAGCCCGCACAACTTTGCCGCGCAGATGAACACCCCCACGCTGGTGATCCACGGCGCGCTGGACTACCGCGTGCCCGACTGCAACGGCCTGGCCTACTACAACACCCTCAAAGCCCGCGGCATCGACGCCCGCCTGCTCTGGTTCCCCGACGAAAACCACTGGGTCCTGAAGCCCCGCAATTCGCAACTCTGGTACCGCGAGTTCCTGGATTGGGTGGACGCGCATGGGGCAAAGCCGAAACGCGGGTGAGGTTGGGTGCGCGTGGATACGCGGTAATGCCCTGTAACGATTTATAAAATTTCTGGCTACTATTCCCCGCAAAGAACGATAGGCGGGAGGATCGGTGTCACAAACCGAGCGTCATTTCAAGCTCAAGCTCAAGCTCAAACATCTGCTCGATTCGGGTAGGTGTTTGACGCGGCAATGGCTGGGCAATCAGCCGGCTGGCGGTGCGCTGCGGGCGCATATTGCCCTGGCGTTTGAACCATTGATCACGCATCGAATGGCGAGACCGGGAGGTCGGCGCTGATTCGCAACAAGCGTGGACCAACCAAGTCAGCACCCAACTCCGCTGCTGAACCCGGGAACTGGCCGAGGGACTCAAGTTCAACGGCAGCGATAGCTTCATATCTCGAGGGACCAAAAAAATGGAAAAAATCAATTCCAGCGATCTCAAAACAGTCCTGCATTCCAAGCGGGCGAATATTTACTACTTGGAGCATTGCCGTGTGTTGGTGAACGGTGGCCGCGTGGAGTACGTGACGGAGAAGGGCAAGGAGTCCTTGTACTGGAACATTCCCATCGCCAATACCAGCACCGTGCTGCTGGGCACGGGCACCTCGTTGACGCAGGCCGCCATGCGCGAGTTGGCCAGAGCCGGCGTCATGGTGGGCTTTTGCGGCGGCGGCGGCACGCCCTTGTTTGCCGGCACCGAGGGTGAGCAAGAAGTGGCCTGGTTGCCGGGCCAGAGCGAGTACCGGCCCACCGAATATCTTCAGCATTGGGTGCGTTTCTGGTTTGATGACGCTTTGCGAGTGCAAGCCGCGAAGGCGTTTCAGGACTCGCGCCTGACACGGCTGCTGCAGCACTGGTCGGCCTCCAAGTCGTTGAAGGATCAAGGCTTTGCGCCGGACATCGAGCAACTAACCCAGCTCGTAGCGCAAAGCCGCAGCAATATCGCGGCAGCACTGGACGTCACCGCCCTGCTGACCGAAGAAGCCCGTTTGACCAAGAAGCTCTACCGCTTGGCCTCGCTGGCTGCGCAATACGGTGACTTCACCCGTGCCAAGCGCGGCGACAGCGTCGATGCTGCCAACCAGTTTCTTGACCACGGCAACTATCTTGCTTACGGTCTGGGTGCCACCGCCACTTGGGTGTTGGGTATACCGCATGCGCTGGCGGTGTTGCACGGCAAGACGCGCCGCGGCGGCTTGGTGTTCGACGTGGCCGACCTGGTGAAGGACGCCGTCATCTTGCCGCAGGCCTTCATTTCGGCGGCCAAGGGGCATACCGAGCAAGAGTTTCGGCAGGCCTGCATCGAAACATTGACCCGCAGCGAGGCGCTGGACTTCATGATCGAAACAATCAAGGCGACAGCCCTGCGCGTGGGCCGGGCCGCGCAGGCAGTAGCGCAGCCATGAACGTGCTCTTGATCGCCCAGTGCAACAAGCGAGCGCTGACCGAGACGCGCCGCATCCTCGACCAGTTTGCCGAACGGCGCGGCGACCGCACTTGGCAAACAGCGATCACCCAAGACGGGCTGGACACGCTGCGCAAACTGCTGAGAAAGACGGCGCGTAAGAACACGGCGGTAGCTTGCCACTGGATCAGAGGGCTGGATCACAGCGAGTTGCTGTGGACTGTCGGTGATCGCGGCAGCTTCAACGACCAGGGTGCGGTTCCTACCAACACCACGCAGCGAAATATTTTGCGCGAACAAGACCAAAACGATTGGCACAGCGGTGAGCTGGTTCAATTGCTGACCGATCTTGCCGGCTTGCTGCATGACTTGGGTAAATATCGCGTCTCGTGTGATCATGTACCCATCCGGAGCTGGCCACTGTTCAAAGCAAGGGACGTGATGCGCGGCGTGATTGAGTCCTTCAAGGCAGAGAAAGCAACATGAGCGAAGTCCACGCCCAAGC
>JBIIVZ010000296.1:0-3945 GCA_044339175.1 Roseateles sp. | reverse complement strand
TGCGTTGCAAGCGCATTTCGGCACTCGTTGCAACACGAGCTTGCCGATGCGCCAACAGCACGGCCGCGATGAGTCTCCATTTGATGTGCCGCCGCCCGAGGCCGTGGTGTTTGCTGAAACCAACGAGGAGGTCGCCTTTGTCCTCGCCTTGGCACACCGGCATCACGTTCCGGTGATTCCTTATGGCACCGGAACCTCGCTGGAAGGTCATATCTTGGCTGTGCAAGGCGGTATTTGTCTCGATGTCTCGCGTCTGAATAAGGTGCTGCACATTCACACGGACGATTTGACCGTCACCGTGCAAGCCGGCGTGACCCGTAATCAACTGAACGCCGAACTCCGCCATGCCGGTTTGTTTTTCCCCATTGATCCAGGTGCCGATGCTTCGTTGGGCGGCATGGCAGCAACTCGAGCCAGCGGCACAAACGCGGTGCGCTACGGCACGATGCGCGAAAACGTGCTCGGTTTGATGGTGGTGACCGCTCAAGGCGAGTTGATTCACACCGGTACGCGTGCTCGCAAAAGCAGCGCTGGCTATGACCTGACTCGCTTGATCGTCGGAAGCGAGGGCACCTTGGGCGTGATCGCCGAAGTGACCTTGCGCATTTATCCGCTGCCCGAGGCTGTGTCGGCGGCGATCTGTTTTTTCCCCAGTATTGACGCGGCGGTGCAGACAGCCATGCAAGTCATACAGATGGGCGTGCCGATTGCCCGTTGCGAACTACTCGACAGCCACGCAGTGAAAGCCGTCAATTTGCACGATAAGTTGGGGTTGCGCGAAGCGCCAATGCTGCTGATGGAGTTCCACGGTTCCAACTCCGGAGTGGCTGAACAAGCGCAGACCGTACAGGAGATAGCCCGTGAGTTGGGCGGTGAGGATTTTGAGTGGGCCACTACGCCGGAGGCACGCAACAAACTATGGACGGCGCGCCACCACGCTTATTTGTCGGCGCTGCAAACAAAGCCCGGTTGCCGTTGTGTGACGACCGATACGTGCGTACCGATTTCGCGGTTGGCAGAAATCATCAACCAATCGGTGCGGGATGTCGAGGCTGCCGGTTTGGCCTATTTCATCGTCGGTCACGTGGGGGACGGCAACTTTCACATGGGGTATCTGATCGACCCGGCGCTGCCCGAGGAGCGGGCAAGCGCTGAGCGCTTGAGTCATCAGATGGTCGAACACGCCTTGCAATTGGAGGGTACTTGCACTGGTGAGCACGGCATCGGCTTGCACAAGCAGGGTTTTTTGCTTGAGGAGGCAGGTCACGGGGCTGTGGCGATGATGGCCACCATCAAAGCTGCTCTGGACCCTCACAACATCATGAACCCAGGCAAGATCTTTGCGGTCTGACGCTTTTGGTGAGCAAAGGTTGTCCCGTTTCAGACCTTCAAGGATGAGGGGAGGGCACATTCCAGCGTTTGGTGACATTGCCTCTGTCGTTGATGCTTTCCAACTGCACACCAAAGCCCCACAGACGCGCCACATGTTTGAGTACTTCTTGAGCACTTTCATGCAGTGGCCGATTCATGTGCTGGGTATGGCGCAGCGTCAATGAGCGATCACCGCGCAGGTTGACGTTCCAAACTTGGATATTGGGCTCGCGGGTGGATAGGTCGTACTGGCGCGCCAGCGCTTCACGCACATGTTGGTAACCACTTTCGTCGTGAATCGCTGATATTTCATATTCGGCGCTTTTTTCATCATCCACGATAGAAAACAGGCGGAACTCGCGCATGAGATGCGGGCTCAAATACTGGCCGATAAAGCTTTCGTCCTTGAAGTTGCGCATCGCATGGTCAATAGTCGGAAGCCAGTCGCGACCCACCAGATCGGGGAACCAGCGCCGATCTTCGTCGGTGGGTTTTTCGCAGATTCGCTTGATGTCGGTGTACATCGCAAAGCCCAAGGCGTAGGGGTTCAAGTTGGCCAAGGGCTGTTGAGCAATCACATTCGTGTGCGACTTCAACCATTCGATCATCATGCCGTCGCTCAGATGTCCGTCGTCATACATCTGGTTCAGCAAGCGGTGATGCCAGAACGTGGCCCAACCCTCGTTCATCACCTGAGTCTGACGTTGCGGGTAGAAGTATTGGGCAATTTTGCGCACGATGCGGACGATTTCACGCTGCCACGGCTCCAGCAAAGGGGCGTTTTTCTCGATGAAGTAGAGCAAGTTTTCTTGCGGTTCTTCTGGGAACCGCAGCGTGGCGGAGGCTTCAGCGGCGGCGTCGGCACGGCGTGGCAAGGTGCGCCAGATATCGTTGATCTGCTGCTGTGCGTGGGCTTCGCGGTCAGCGAGGCGCGAGCGTTCTTGCGCCAAAGACAATTTTGATGGACGGCGGTAGCGGTCAACGCCGTAGGACATCAATGCATGGCAGGAATCCAGCAGCTGTTCAACCGGCGCAATACCGTGGCGCTCCTCGCACTCGGTCACGAAATTACGGGCGTAAACGAGGTAGTCGATGATGGAAGACGCATCTGTCCACATGCGGAACAGATAGTTGCCTTTGAAAAAACTGTTGTGGCCGTAGCAAGCGTGCGCAATCACCAGTGCCTGCATGGCCATGGTGTTTTCTTCCATCAAATACGCAATGCAGGGATCCGCGTTGATGACTATTTCGTAAGCCAAGCCCATCTGCCCGCGCTTGTAATTGCGTTCGGTCGCGATGAATTCTTTGCCGTAGCTCCAGTGCCGGTAATTGACGGGCATCCCGACTGACGCGTACGCATCCATCATCTGTTCGGCGGTGATGATTTCCAGCTGATTAGGGTAGGTGTCAAGGCCGTAACGCTCGGCTGTCGCACGGATGACGTCGTGGTACTGATCGAGCAACTCGAAGGTCCAATCGCTCGGAGCGGGTAGTGGTGCTGCTGGCCGGGAAGCGGCCGGTTTCATGACCGTCAGTGGTGGCCTGCAGCGCCTGCCGCCATATTCGTCGGTTTTAGGTGCAATGCCGCGGTGGCGGCGGTTTTCGACATCGCTCATGTCAACCTCTCAATCTGGAACTGATGGGTGTCTCGTACAGCCTGCCCGGCACCATTTGCTTCGCGACGTGCCGACCGCTTGGTCTTTGCAGGAGCACTCGCTGGCGATCATTTGTGAGCACCTTCCTTTTTGAACAGGTCGCGGAACACTGGATAAATCTGCGCCGCGTCGGTTGCTTTACGCATTGCGAAATGCCGCACGTCGCCGGTCAGCTTGGCATATTCCTCCCATAAGTTTTGCTCTTGATCCACAACTTGAACGTAGGCGAAATAGCGGCAGAGCGGCAATATCTTGTCCGCCAGCAGTTCACGACAGCGGCCGCTGTCTTGGTGCCAGTTATCGCCATCGCTAGCCTGTGCGCCGTAGATATTCCATTCGCCGGACGGATACCTGGCCCGGATGATTTCTTCCATCAGGACTAGCGCGCTGGACACTACCGTGCCGCCTGTTTCTGTGGCGTGGAAGAAATTTTGTTCGTCGACTTCTTGGGCTTGCGTGTGGTGGCGGATGAAGACCACGTCGATTTTTTCGTAATGCCGAGTCAGGAACAAATACAGCAGGATAAAGAACCTTTTGGCCAGATCCTTGCGGCTTTCGTCCATTGAGCCGGAGACGTCCATCAAGCAAAACATCACCGCTCGGCTGGTCGGTACCGGCACACGCACGCGGTTTCGAAAGCGCAGGTCGATCGGGTCGAGAAAGGGGATGGCCTTAATACGTTGACGCAGCAGGGCAATGCGAGCTTCGGTTTCGGCCAGCATGTGTTGGACTTCGGCGTCTGCGCAGTCTTCGTGCTTGAGCAGCGCCAAGCGCTCTTCAAGTTCGTGCAGCTCGCGTTGTTTGCCCGTGGTCAGCGCGATGCGCCGTCCGAGGGCTCCACGCATTGACCGCACGATGTGCAGATTGGTCGGTGTACCGTCACCGGTATAGCCGGCACGATGGGTTTTCCACTCCGGGG
>JBIIVZ010000295.1:0-3947 GCA_044339175.1 Roseateles sp. | reverse complement strand
GCGCGCGAGATCAGGATGCGGCCGGTTTCCATCGGCTCACGCAGCGCTTCCAGGGCGGCCCGGTTGAACTCGGGCAGCTCATCAAGGAACAGCACCCCATGAAGCGCAAGCGTGATTTCACCCGGGCGGGGAGGTGACCCGCCACCGACCAGCGCCACGCTGGAGGCGCTGTGGTGGGGGCTGCGCGACACCCGCTGACCCCAGCGGGCCGGATCGAATTGCCCGGCCAGGCTCAGCACCGCCGCCGACTCCAGAGCGGCCTCCTCGTCCAGCGGGGCCAGCAAGCCGGCCAGCCGCTGTGCCAGCATCGATTTGCCGGTGCCCGGCGGCCCGACGAACAACAGGCTGTGCTCACCGACGGCGGCAATTTCGAGTGCGCGCTTGGCGCCGGCCTGCCCTTTGATGTCGCGCAGATCCGGCCCGGCCGGAGCGGGCTGGCGAGGCAAGGGCTGGGCTCGCTGCAGGCGGTGCTCACTGCCCGGCACCAGCGCGGCGACCAGGTCGAGCAAATGACTGGCCTGCAGCACGTCAACGCCCTCGACCAAGGCTGCTTCGGCGGCGCTGGCCTCGGGCAGCACCAAGCTGCGCGTGGAGCCTTCGCGACGCAGCGCCAAGCTCATCGCCAAGCCGCCCCGCACCGGCCGCAACTCGCCGCCCAGCGACAACTCGCCCGCGCATTCCAGCCCGGCAAGCCGGGCCATGTCGATTTGCTCGGTGGCACCCAGCAAGCCCAGTGCAATCGGCAGATCAAAGCGCCCGCCTTCCTTGGGCAGCTCGGCCGGTGCCAGGTTGACGATGATGCGTTTGTTGTGCGGAAAGGTCAGGCCGCTGTTCTGCAGCGCTGCGCGCACCCGTTCGCGCGACTCCTTGACCTCGGTTTCAGCCAAACCCACAAGTGTGAAGCTGGGCAGGCCATTGGCCAGATGAACCTCTACCGAGACAGCCTCGGCGCTCAAACCGTCCAGGGCACGACTGCGAACAATGGCCAAGGACATGTCGTCTCCCCTGCGGCACCACCGGACGGGCGGGCTGACTTTGATTGTGCATGGCGAGGCTGCGCCTGTGCGGCTCGAATGGTGCACAAAATCAGTGCGCGCACCAAGTCCGGGAATGCACTCAACTCGTCCCAAGTTGGTGCGCCCGCTTGGCGGACAGGTATTTACCGTGGGGCTCGAGCCTTGAATCGACCCCAAGCCCCGCACCCGAAAGCTGGCACGGAAGCTGCGAATGAGTTGCCAACAACCACCGCATTCCGGTCTATTTCTCTTACCAAGCTACCAGCCAGGAGTCTTTCGATGAAATCAGCTATTGCCGCTTTGGCCCTCACACTCACTTTTGGCACGATGGCCGCCCAAGCCGAAGAAGCCGCCAGCCCGCTGTCCTTCAACATCAGCCTGACCAACGACTACCGCTATCGCGGCGTGTCGCAGTCACGCCTGGACCCGGCTCTGCAGGGCGGTGCGGACTACGCGTTTGCCAGCGGCTTCTACATCGGTACCTGGGCCTCGACGATCAAGTGGGTCAAGGACGCGGGCGGCAAGGGCGATGTCGAAATCGACGTCTACGGTGGCTACAAGACCGAAATCACCCCGGGCCTGACCGGCGACGTCGGCGTGTTGACCTATGCCTACCCGAGCAACAAGCTGTCACCCAGCGCCGACACGACCGAAATCTACGGCGCCCTGACCTACGGCCCGGTGACGGCGAAGTACTCGTACAGCACGACCAATCTGTTCGGCTTTGCCAACAGCAAGGGCAGCGGCTATGTGGACGTGTCGGCCAGCTTTGACCTGGGCGAAGGCTATAGCTTGGCCCCGCACGTCGGCTACCAAGAGGTCAAGCACAACAGCGCCGCCTCCTACACCGACTATTCCTTGCTGCTGAGCAAGGAAGTTGGCGGCTTCTTGCTGGCCGGCGGCGTGGCGGGCACCGACAACAAGACTTATGTCAGCCCGGCAGGCAAGAACCTGGGCAAGGCCGGCGTGCTGGTGTCGGTCAAGAAGTCGTTCTGAACCCCATTCGAGGAGATAAGTCATGAAACTGATCACAGCCATCATCAAGCCGTTCAAGCTTGACGAAGTGCGGGAAGCGCTGAGCGCCATCGGCGTGCAAGGTTTGACCGTCACCGAAGTGAAGGGCTTTGGCCGCCAAAAAGGCCACACCGAGCTGTATCGCGGTGCCGAGTATGTGGTGGACTTTTTGCCCAAGGTGAAGATCGAAGCAGCGGTTGATGATGCCGTGGTCGAACAGGTCATCGAAGCCATCGAGGCGGCAGCCCGCACCGGCAAGATCGGCGACGGCAAGATCTTCGTCTCCTCGCTCGACCAAGTGGTGCGCATTCGCACGGGTGAGACGGGAAAGGACGCGCTCTGACCGAGCGCGTCTAACTGCTCTTCGAACCTCGACAAAATCCCCTGCTGGAGTCAATCAATGAAAAAATTCCTCGCCTGTCTGGCCCTGACGGCCGCAGTGCTCACCCCCGCCGCTTGGGCACAGGACGCCGCCTCGGCACCCGCTGCCACTGCTGCTGTCGCCACGGCACCCGCAGCGGTCACTGAAGCGCCTGCGCTTGCGGCAGTCGCCGCACCGGCGGATGCCGCTTCAGCCGCTGCCGCCCCGGCGCTGGTACCGAACAAGGGTGACACGACCTGGATGATGGTCTCCACCCTGTTGGTCATCATGATGGTCGTGCCCGGCTTGGCCCTGTTCTACGGCGGCCTGGTGCGCAGCAAGAACATGCTGTCGGTGCTGATGCAAGTGATGGTCACGTTCTCGATGATCGTCGTGCTGTGGGTGCTGTATGGCTACAGCCTGGCCTTCACCGAAGGCAATGCCTTCATCGGCGGCACCGACCGGTTGTTCATGAAGGGCATCTGGGACAACGTCGCCGGCACCTTCGCGAACGCGGCCACCTTCAGCAAGGGTGTCGTGATTCCTGAAATCGTCTTCGCCGCTTTCCAGGCCACGTTTGCCGGTATCACCGCTTGCTTGATCATCGGCGCCTTTGCCGAGCGCATCAAGTTCTCGGCCGCGCTGATGTTCTTGGCTCTGTGGTTCACTTTCAGCTATTTGCCGATTGCCCACATGGTCTGGTTCTGGATGGGCCCGGACGCCTACACGGCCGCTGGCGTCGTCGATGAAATGAACAGCAAGGCCGGTCTGTTGTGGCAATGGGGCGCGCTGGACTTTGCCGGCGGCACGGTGGTGCACATCAACGCGGCAGTCGCCGGCTTGGTTGGTGCCTACATGGTCGGCAAGCGCGTCGGTTACGGCAAAGAATCCTTCACACCGCACAGCTTGACGCTGACGATGGTCGGTGCCTCGCTGCTGTGGGTCGGCTGGTTCGGTTTCAACGCCGGTTCCGCACTGGAAGCCAATGGCTTCGCCGCACTGGCCTTCATCAACACCCTCGTCGCCACGGCTGCTGCCGTGCTGGCCTGGTCGGTCGGTGAAGCGCTGCTGAAGGGCAAGGCTTCGATGCTGGGTGCCGCTTCGGGTGCTGTGGCGGGTTTGGTGGCGATCACACCGGCAGCCGGCAACGTCGGTGTCGGTGGTGCTTTGATCATCGGTGCGGTCGGCGGTTTTGCCTGCCTGTGGGGTGTGTCCGGTCTGAAGAAGCTGCTCGGCGCTGACGACTCGCTGGACGTGTTCGGTGTGCACGGCGTGGGCGGTATCGTCGGCGCGCTGCTGACCGGCGTGTTCAATTCACCCTCGCTGGGTGGACCCAGCCTGGTGGCTGACTGGACCACGGTTGCGATGGTGACGCCCGATGCGTACACGATCGCCGGTCAGGTCTGGACTCAGGCCAAGGCTGTCGGTGTGACCATCATCTGGTCGGCCGTGGTGTCGGTCATCGCCTTCAAGATCGTCGATCTGGTGATCGGCCTGCGGGTGACGGAAGAAGAAGAACGTGAAGGGCTGGACATCAGCTTCCACGGCGAAACGGC
>JBIIVZ010000294.1:0-3972 GCA_044339175.1 Roseateles sp. | reverse complement strand
GCTCGCTCGCATGCTTTTTGTAAGTGCCATGCGGGTCCGGCACGCGCATGCTGAGGATGCGGCCGTCGCCGTCCACATCCTCCGGCGTCAGGCCGTCCACCGGCTGTTCGTCGTAAGGGTAGGGCCGTGTGGACGAACGGATGTGGCGCGGCCGGTCGGCCAGGGCCAGCTCGGCACCGTCGGGGTTCAGGCGCGGCACCATGTAGATGACCCGGCTGTCGAGCAGATGCGTGACTTGGCGGCCGGTCTCATCGCCCGCACCGTAGTGCTGCATCAGATGGTGCAGGTAATACAAGCAAGTGGTGGAGGCGGTCAGCTCGGCGGCGTGGATGTTGCCGTCCAGCCAGAAGGCCGGTTTGTCCACGTCGGCACCGGTGGCGGTGTTGGTCAGCACCAGCACCCAGATGTCGCGGCCCTCGAAGCTTTTGCCGATGGACCGCACCGACACCAGGTTAGGTCTGGCCTCGGCGTAGGCAAACAGCAATTGGGTCAGGGGCTCGAAACGGTAGAACTCGTCAAAACTGGGGATCGGGAGGGCGGCCATGGGTGCTCTGAGGTTTGCTGTGCCGGTGATTGTGCCTAAAGCGTGGGCTAAGAATGGCGGGGTCTGCCCGAGCTTGCAGGCATTGGTAACCGCACATAATCTTGCGCATTGCTCATCTGCACATAAGTGAGGCCCGAATGAAAAGCTGCGTCGCCAACGCCCTAAGAAAAGTCTGCAACGTCACCATTGATCTCGAAATTCTTGCTCAGGCGCGCAAGTTGAAGATCAACCCCTCGGAGGCTGCACAGCAAGGTGCGGCAGCGGCGATCAGCAAGCGGATGACCGAGCTATGGCTGCACGAGAACTGCGATGCACTTGAAAGCTCCAACGTTTATGTGAGACAGAGTGGGCTGCCGTTAGCCAGATACAGGAATTTCTGACGGCGCGAGTCAATGCGACCGACGGGTTGCACCAAGGCGGGTGGCAGCAACATGACTTGACGCCCGCCGCTACAGCCCGTTGCGCTGCTCCTGAAACTCCGCGTCACCGGCAGCTTCGCTTCGCAGCCCTCAATCTGCCATCAACTCTCCACCGACAAACACCTTCAACTCGCCCGGCGCGAAGGCCACCCAGGGCTCACCCCGCGTCAGGGGCTCGGTGGCGATGAGGGCGACGCGGTCTTGCGCCGTCGTCTGCGCGGCAAAGTCCACGCTCAGGTCTTCATCTTGCAATTGCGCGCGGCCGAATGGGTGGCGGCGCAGCAGGTAATGCAGATGGGTGGAGCCATGCGCCCACAGCGCCTGGCCATTCGACAGCAGCATGTTGAAGGTGCCGAACGCGTTCAGCTGCGGCAGCAGCTCGCGCAGCGTGCAACTCAGTTCGGCAATGCTGGGCACATCGCAATGCGCCTTGGCCAGCTCCTGCATCAGCCAGCAAAAAGCGCGTTCGCTGTCGGTCTGCCCGACCGGCCGGAAGGCTGCATGCAGCCGGGGCTGGAAGTCCAGCAAGTTGCCGTTATGCGCAAACACCCAGTAGCGCCCCCACAGCTCGCGCTGGAACGGGTGGGTGTTCTCCAGCGCCACCAAGCCTTGCGTGGCCTTGCGGATATGGGCGATGACCTGGTCACTCTTGATCGGGTAATCCTGCACCAGCCGGGCCAGCGGCGAGACGCGCGCGCTGTGATGGTCGACAAAATGGCGCAGCCCCCGGCCCTCGAAGAAAGCGATGCCGAAGCCGTCCTTGTGCTCCTCGGCACGCGTGGCCAGCCCGGTGAAGCTGAACATCACATCGGTCGGCGTATTGGCATTCATGCCGAGTAGTTGGCACATGGGTACAGCCCTTTTATCCAAAAAAGACGCGTGAAAACCCTTTCAGGCTGATCAGGTTGCCGGGGTTGCTGGTTTCGTTCAGGACACCGCTCATGCGCTTCAGCAGACGCGGGCTGCGCTGGGCGCGCCAGATCAGCAGGTCCACCAACCAGGGGTGGGCATTGACTTGGTTGGCGCGCTCGTACAGGTCGAACTTGGGCTTCAGGGCGGTCAGGCTGCGCTCATAGTTTTCGCGCACCTGTGCCTCGCTCAAGCCGGTGCGACGGCCGGCCAGCAGCGCGTCGGCGGCCAGCATGCCGGTTTCCATCGCCTTGCCGATACCTTCGCCGGTGAAGGAGTAGGTGCTGCCGGCGGCCTCGCCGGTGGCCAGCAGGCCGGGGCGGCTCCAGCGGGCACCGGTCAGCGTGCAGCGCAGCGGTGCGCCTTTCAGCTCGCCCAGCAACTCGCCCTCGCGCATCAACTCGGCGGCGGGCGGGTAAGTGGCGACGAAGGCATCAAAGATGCTGCGCAGGTTCAATTCCTTCTTCGTGCCCTTGCCGCCGACGGCGCTGTGGCTGTCGGTCACGCCGACACCGATGTTGAAGCAGCCATCCGGTGCCGGGAAGATCCAGCCATAGCCGGGCCGCACCGCGCGGCTCCACACCACATCCATCGCCTTGATGCGGCCCACCATGCTGGGCGCGCGCACATAGCCGCGCAAGGCCACGCCGCTGGGCGTGTGGCGCTCGCACAGCTTGGCGGCGGTCAAGGCCCTGGGGATCGCGCCGGTGGCCAGAATGACCCAGTCGGCGAGCAACTCCTGCGGCTCGTCGCCCGATTTGATCAGCGCCCCGACGACGCGGCCCTGCGCGTCTTCCAGCGGGCTTTCAAACCGGGCGGGGGCGATGAATCTGGCACCGGCGTCCTGGGCCGCTTGGCACAAGATGTCGTCCAGCACGCGGCGCGGCAGCACGGCCAGGTGGCCGGGCACCTCAATGCGCCCGCCGCGCGGCCCGACGCAAGCCACATGCGCCACCGCTTGCGCCCGCGCCATCACCCGCTCCAGCAAGCCCAGCCGGGCCAATGCGGTGTGGGCGTCGGGGATCAGTCCGTCACCACAGATCTTGTCGCGCCCCTGCGGCTGCTGGTCGATCAAGACCACGTCCACACCGGCCTGTGCCAGCACCTGCGCACAAGCCGAGCCCGCTGGGCCGGCACCGACGATCAGGACCTCGCAGCGGGTGGGCAACTGCGGCTGATCGGGGCGGATTTCGGGCATTGGGGGCTCCTGGTTTTTGAAGGCGCGATTCTCGCAGCAAGCCAAAGACATCGAACGCTGCTGTTCACGCCGAGGCGACGCAGGATGATTCTCAAATTGACGCCAAATGCCCTTGAAATTGCCACTGGTTGTTACCCGGTCCGTTGTAATTCAGCGACTGCAAGGGCTTGCAATTTAGCCCGGTGCGTAGTGCGCACTAGCGAAGTCATTCGGAGAAATCTCGATTCATGAGGATTTATTCTTAATTCCGTCGTAAACAGTGCAAAAAAGGTCAAAAACGACCAATTCCTGAAAAACTGCTGTCGCTGATGGGGCCTTGGATCGACGCAAGACAGGTTTCCCCGCGGGTACGTCGGGAGCATCCCTGTTGAGAATTGTCATTCGGACTTGCGAATCGTCTTTCGCTTTACTCGAGCGCCGCCTCCGGTGTCGCAAGTTTGTGTGGCTCACCGGCCCTTTCCCCCAGGAGAATTAATGTTCACGTACCAGCGCACCAAGATTTCGGTGGCGGCTTTGATGGCCCTTGCCGGCCTAGCTTCCATTGCCCAAGCCCAAACAACAGCTCCCGCCACCACGCAAACGATTGAGCGTGTTGAAGTGACCGGCTCGCGGATTCGTCAAATCGACGCCGAAACCGCCCAGCCCATCGTCAAGATGACGCAAGCGGAGATTCAAAAGAGCGGCCTGGTGACCGTCGGTGACCTGATCAACTCGATGTCCGCAGCCGGCTCGCCTGCTTTCAGCAAGGGTTCCGTGCTGACCTCGAACCGCGAACAGGGCGGCCAATATGCCAACCTGCGCAACCTGGGCTCCGAGCGCGTGCTGGTGCTGGTCAACGGCAAGCGTTGGAGCCAGACCGTCGCTGGTTACACCGACATGTCGACCATCCCTTCGTCGATGGT
>JBIIVZ010000293.1:0-3974 GCA_044339175.1 Roseateles sp. | reverse complement strand
TGGAGTTCGCTCCTAACTCGCTGGTGCAGTCCAATTTGTCCGGCGCAGCCTTCACCGGCGACTGGCTCTGGGTAGCGGGCGACGAAGCCTGCGGCCTCGACCGCCTGCGCCGGCTGGACCCCGTGGGACGCGAGACCTTGCGCTTTGGCGAAGTGCGCGACTTCCCACTCGCCGATCTGCTGGACCTGCCCGGCAAGGCCGATGAGGAGGCCGATCTGGAAGGCATGGCCGTGGCCGACGGCTTCCTGTGGGTGGTGGGCTCGCACGGCCTGAAGCGCAAGAACGCCAAACCGGATCTTGGCCACGCCGACAACGCCAAACGGCTGGCCAAGGTGGCGCTGGATGGCAATCGGCGGCTGCTGGCCTGCCTGCCCATTGAGCCCGACGCCAAAGGCGAGCCTTGTCTGGTACGGCTGGCCCAGGACGGCCGACGCGCGTTGCGCCTGAAGGGCGATGCACAGACGAACCTGCTTACCCGTGCGCTGGCCGATGACCCGCACTTTGGGCCCTACATGGTCATCCCGGGCAAGGACAACGGCTTCGACATCGAAGGCCTGGCTGTCGATGGCCGCCGCCTGTTGCTGGGCCTGCGCGGCCCGGTGCTGCGCGGCTGGTCGGCGCTGCTCGAGATTGCGGTCGAGAACCGCAGCGACCAGTTGCGCCTGGTACCCCTGGACGACAGCGGCACGCTGATCCGCAAGCATTTTCTGCAACTCGACGGCCTGGGCGTGCGGGACCTGCACTTCTCCGGCGACGACCTCTACATCCTGGCCGGCCCGACGATGGTGTTGAACGGCGACATCCGCGTCTTCAAGTGGCCTGCCGCCCGGTCTTTGCTCGCCGCCAACCGCGAACCGGTGCGTTTCGAAGCGGCCTTGACCGAGTCGACTCCACTCCCCCACAGTCGCGGCACCAACCGCGCCGAGGCCCTCTGTGACCTGCCGCCAGCGCTGTCGGGCGGCAAGGCGAAGTGGCTCGTGCTGTACGACGCGCCCGGTGCCGATCGCAGGGAGGGCGAACACACCGTCTTCGGTGACCTGCTGTGGCACGACTGACACCCTTCGCCGCCGCCGGTCTCGATTGCTCATGACCCAGTGCCCCAAGCTCGACCCTGCGGCATCGCTCCAGTTCGGCGGCACAGGCGAAACCGCCGTTATTGGTAACCACCCAGAAGTTGCGCGGATGCACGGTGGTTCAGCAGCTGCCTCGCGGTGCGGAAAAACCGAAGTTCAAGTACGTTTCATCATGGTTTGTCCGATGCGGATTCATCTTCACACTCCGAGCCATTCGAACACCAGAGAAAGCCCGATCATGTTCTACGCCTTCAGTTGGTTTGCCGTCATCGCTCTGTTGGCGCTGTGGACGCTGGCCGTTTGGGCGCTGCACGGCGTTGCAGTCTGGACGGTCTCGAACGCGGGCTCGCTCACAGGGGCTGCATCAGCTGCCGGCATCCTCACTGCGCCGGATTGGCTGGCCCCCTGGGTGCCGTCGGAAGTCGCGCATTGGGCAAGCCAACTGATGGCGGGCCTTGCGCCTTTGATCGACAGCCTGCTGCAGATCGCACCCGCACTGGCGGGCGGCTTGACCGTAGCGTCAGGGGTGATCTGGGGCATCGGCAGCGTAATGCTCGTACTGCTGGGTGCCGGACTGCATCTGTTCATCGTGATCGTGCGTCGCCGCAGCGGAACCGGAACCGGCCCCAACGCCGGCTCGCTGTCGGCGGCAGGCTGATTGCGCCAGCGCCAGCGTCATAGTCATCGTCAACTTTCAACGACATCCCCATTTCCTGCTCAAAAAAATCATCATGGACACCATCACGCTTCTCTTCGTCATCCTGACCTTCTGTCTGGCCGGCGTCACCTTCCAAGCTTGGCACTCGGGCGATGAGAAGCGCGATGTCGTGCTGCTCGGTGTGTTCAGCGGCATGCTGGGCGCGGGTACGGCTGTCTCGGTGATTCTCTGAACCTGGAAACAAGACATGGACTTGCCGCTTGCCTTTCTGACCGCCGACTTCTTGGGCACGCCCACTTGGATCTGGCTCAGCTTCGTCGGCATCGTCATCGCGCTGTTGGCCTTCGACTTGGGCGTCCTGCACAAGGACGACAAGGAAATCGGCGTCCGCGAGAGTCTGCTGCTGTCGGCCGGCTACATCAGCGTGGCGGTGATCTTCGGCGCCTGGGTGTGGTGGTTCCTGGGAGCGCAAAGCGGCATGGACTACTACACCGGCTTCATGATCGAGAAGTCGCTGTCGATGGACAACGTGTTCGTCATCGCGCTGATCTTCAGCTACTTCGCCATCCCTCGGCAATACCAGCACCGGGTGCTGTTTTGGGGCATCCTGGGCGTGATCGTGCTGCGCGCCCTCATGATCGGTCTGGGTGCCACACTGGTGAGCCAGTTCAGCTGGGTGCTGTACCTGTTCGGTGCCTTCCTGATTTTCACTGGCATCAAGATGTGGATCATTGCCGACCACATGCCCGACATCTCGAACAACCCGCTGCTGAAGTTCCTGAAGAAGCGAATGCGAGTCACGCAGGGGCTGCGCGGCAATGCCTTCTGGGTCAACGAGACCGACCCCGCCACGGGCAAGGCCGCTCGCTTCGCTACACCGCTGCTCCTGGCGCTGGTGCTGATCGAATTCGTGGACCTGGTGTTCGCCGTGGACTCGGTGCCGGCCATCTTTGCCATCACTACCGACCCATTCATCGTCTACACCAGCAACATCTTCGCCATCCTGGGGTTGCGAGCGCTGTACTTCGCGCTGGCCGCGATGATCCACCGCTTCAAGTACCTGAAGTACGCCCTGGCACTGGTGCTGGTGTTCATTGGGTCGAAGATCTTCCTGGTGGGCATCATCGGCAAGATACCGTCGGCGATCTCGCTGAGTGTGACCTTTGGCCTGATCGCCGGTGGTGTGCTGGTGTCCCTGTGGAAGACCCGCAGGCAGCCCGCTGTCGCCAAGTCCATATGATGCCAACGGCCGTTCAGCGGTTGCACGACGCAGCCACTGACATCCGAGCCGAGCGGGTGTCAAGGCAGGCGATGGCTGGAAGCCTGGGCGGCTGATGTCCTGAATCTGGGGCAGCCGATGAATCCAAGAATGAGTTTGAAATTGAATAGGACTGATTGATGATCTACGCGACCCTCAAAACCTTGCACCTGCTGTCCATCGTCGTTTGGATCGGTGGCATGGTGTTTGTGCACTTTTTCTTGCGACCGGCGGTCGCACAGGTGGAACTGCCGCTGCGGCTGCGGCTGATGCACGATGTGCTCGGGCGCTTCTTCAAAGCCGTGCTTGTGGCATCGCTGCTGACTCTGGCCACTGGCGTGTGGATGCTGGGTCGTGTGGCCAAGCAGGTGGTGCAGTCTGGCGGCAACTTCGAGATGCCCCTGGCCTGGACCGTCATGGCGGTGCTGGGAATCGTCATGGTGGCGATCTTCATGCACATCCGCTTCGCGCTTTTCAAGAAGCTCGACCGGGCCGTGTCAATGTCCGAGTGGACGGCCGGTGCTGCGGCCCTGGCGCAGATTCGCACCTGGGTATCGATCAACCTCGGACTGGGGGTCTTGGTGATGCTCGTGACGCTGATGCGCTGGACGACCTGAGAGAGCCATTCAGGCCCCTGGTGGCACCTGGCGTTCGCGGAGAACCGGTGTGCTCGCCGCCTGGGCACTTGTTGACCCGGCATGGGTTGGGCGAGTCGCGACCCGCCGGGTTGCGAGGGGGAGCCGACTGTGGCACCCGTGTTGCACCAGCCAGCTCATGTCGGCACTTAGCTGCCAATGCCAATAGAGCCCGCGGGTCTTGACCCGCCCTACGTCGCAGGAATCGGCGTGTCTGTTTTGTTCCTTAGCGGCTGAGAACTCCCAGGTCAGCCGTATGACGCTGGCGATCCAATTTGACGCCCACCTCAGCCGCGCCCTCCCCGCGTGAACGCCATCACGCCGTCGGCGACTTTGCCGAAACGCAGGGC
>JBIIVZ010000292.1:0-3982 GCA_044339175.1 Roseateles sp. | reverse complement strand
ACCGGCTTCTGTGGCACCGGCTTCGGGCACCGGCTTCGTGATCGCCTGAGCAATCGGTGGTTAGAAACTTCTGCTGATTGCCTGTCGGATTGAATCAAGACTCGACCATATCGACAAAACGCCATCCTCTCACGAACGGGTGGGGCAAAAAGCCGCGCACCTTAGCGCAGCACATGGCGACGCTGATGGGGTAGTCGTGCGGCTGGTAGGGAAGATAGACCTGCATCAGGCGGGTCGCCTGGTGCATCACGGCAAGCCGCTCGGGGCCATCGGGCAGCAGGCGCTGGCGCTCGTACAAACGATCAAACGCAGGCAACTGAAAGCGCGCATCGTTGGACTGACCGGCGTTCGGCCCGTAAGCCATGCCGAGCAGAAAATCGCCGTCCGGTGAGGGTAAATTCCAGCCAGAGCCCCAGATCATCAATTGGCCGGCCAGCATTTTTTTGATCAGCTCGCCGAAGGTGGCGGTCTCGAACTGCATGCGCAGGCCGACGGCGTCCATGCGCTTCTTCCACAGCTCCTGGAGTTGACGTTCGCGCCCGGTTGCAACGCCGGCGCGGCGCAGCGTCAAGATGCTACCGTCCGGATGCAGCCGGTAACCGTCGGCGTCGCGCTTGGCATAGCCATAAAGGTCCAGCAGTGCCTTTGCGCGCGGCAGATCGGGCTGACCGGCCTCGCTGCGCAAATCGCCTTGATGGCCGTAAATCATGGCCGGAAACATCGACTGCGCCGGCAAGGCCTGACCCTGATTGACCAGCCTGGTTTCCTCCGCATTGTCATAGGCCAGCCCGACGGCCCGTCGCAAGGCCACTCGCTCGGGGGTGTAGCCGCCGATCTGAGCATCCTCCATATTGAAAAAACTGAAAGCGATGCTGGTGCCAACCGACTCGAAGGCTTGCACGCCCTGCTTTTGCAGATTCGGCGCCAGCCGGCCGTTAGGCATGGCCAGCCGCGCCACCTCGGCAGGCATCGCCACCAGATCAAGATCGCCGCTGACAAAGGCGAGCCAGCGCGGTTGGCTTTCGGTAATGATGCTGATGTGCACTTCATCCAGCAGCGGTAGCTGCTTGCCAGCCAAGTAACGCCCCACGTCCTCGGCCTGTGCGTGGCCAGCCGGCGCGCCGACGCTCTCGAACATCTGCTCGCGGAAGTTCGGGTTACGTTCCAGCACGATCTGCGAGCTGCGCCGCCAGCTCTTCAGCCGGAACGGCCCGGTGCCGACCGGGTGGGCAGAGATGTCATCGCCATAGGCCTCGACCACCTCGCGAGCGGCCGCCGAAGCGAGGTTGGGGTTGGCAAAGAGATGAACAAAGCGCGGGTCGGGCGCGGCCAGCCGCACTTCGAAGCGGTAACGATCCAAGACGCGCAGACCCGCCACCGGCAAGTCGTAGTCAAACGGCTGCTTGGTCTTCAGCGCCTGATTGCGCAGCTCCGACAGCCCCAAAACCTTGGCCGTCTCGAACTGATACAGATGCTCGGTCTTGATGCGCGGGTCGTAAAAGCGCTTGATGCTGTAGACATAGTCTGCGGCCACCAACTCGCGCTTTTTGCCCTTGAAGGCCGCATCCTCACTGAAATAGATGCCGGGCCGAATCGTGAAGACGAAATGCTTGAAATCGGCCGACACCTCGGGCAGCGCGGCGGCCGTCAGCGGCTTCAAGACCGCCGGGCGAGCGAGGTAGTCATAGGTCAGCGGGGGCTCGAAGATATTGGAGGCCACCATCACCGAGGTTTGGTCCGACACCTGGGGCAGGTCAAACCCGACCTCGGCCGTGTTGGAGGCGGTGCGCAGAATTTTTTTCTTGTGCCCGCCACCAGCGGCCGACGCAGGCGCATTTAGCCAACAAGCGCCCGCCAGCGCCGCTGACTGCGCCAAGAAGCCCCGCCGCGCCTTCATCGCGACTTCCTCATCAGACTTTCGTCAATGTCAACAAAATGCCAAAACTCGTAGCGGAACAGCGGCCGGCGGTAGCCGATCAGCCAGGGTTGGGCCATGTCATTGACGATGCGGTGCACATTGGTTTTCGCCGGCACGATGGCCACTTGAATACCTTTGGCTTGCAGGAACAGCGCCTCACGCTCGGGCCCGTCGGGCAGCACATGCAACTGCTCGTAAATGGCATCGAACTCGGCCGACCTGAAGCGGGCGTAATTGCGCGCACCAATCGCCGGGCTGCGCTCGTGAGGGTCACGCTCGTGAGGGTCAGGTCTTGCTTTCACACATTGATTTGTTGGATTAGAAGACCCCGTGCTTGCGGTTGTCTTGCGGCGGCGCGTGGCCAGGCCCACGATACCCAGGGCCACCAGGGCCAGCATCAGGCTGGCAGGCTCGGGCACCTTGTTCCAGTGCAACTGATCCTGGTTCGTGCCGGACTTGAACACCGATTCGTTATACGAGTTGGCGTAACTCGTCGACGCTCCCAGCCATGTGGTCGCGTTGGCGGCGTAGCCGGACGTGTCCCAGTAGGCGCCAGTACCGACGTTGTAGTCGGTGTCGTAGACAACGTTCCAGATCGCGAGTTGCAGCGAGGTCGACGCGGCCGAGGTAGTGATCAGATTGTTGTTGAAGACATAGCTCAGCAGCCTGCCGAGCTTGTCGGCCTTGTTGTCGGCGGCGGTGAAATAGGTCGACCCCTCCAGGTCATTGAAGGTGTAAGTGCTGCCCGGGGAGAACTGCTGCGTCAGTTCAACGCAATACATCAACACGGGAACGCCGTTGACGGTGCCGCTGAAACCACCGGCCTGGCCGCCGTAGTATTGATTCGTCGGGAAATACGACTTGACGGAGTTGCCGGTGCTAAACGTCCAGACGGGACTGCTGTTGAACTGCACGGTTACCGGGCCGGCTTGCGCGCCGGCGGCTGCCAGCAGTGCGGCGCCGGCGATGGCGCGGCGGGCGAAGGAACGAATCATTAGGATCCTTGGAGTGTCGGTAGACAGCGTTTGGCGATGCGATGCAGCTTACAAAACCCTACAGCCGCTGTCATCCCGCATGCAGGGGGCGCCGACCCCGATGGCCAGGCATCGGTGAGCAGAACGCAACACCTGCCGGCTGCCGCGCGCGGATCTCTGCGGTATCCTTGCGCATGACTTGCTGCGACTGAAGCTCGCGAGGGTCAGATCTTGCATTGATCCATTGGTTTGTTTGATTGCAAGACCTCACGCTTCCAGCCAGTTGAGTGCTCGAGCAAATCGGCTGAGGGAGACGAATTGACAAGGGCAGAGGCTTAATATTTGAGACCTGGCACCGGCTTCAGACTCACGGGCGTTAAAGAGCCCGCCTGGGTGGCGGGCTGGTGGCGGCGCAGACTACAGGTCTGAAGTCTGGGCGAGAGGGTCTTGCTGTCATACATTGGTTTGTTTGATTGCAAGACCCTGATAGCGCGAGGGGCCAGGTTTGGACATGAATCTTTTCCCCGTGAAGGCCTCGCGAGCGGGCCGCCTTTCGGCCAGTCGGCGAGACGCGGGTCACGACCTGCCCTACAAATGCGGCCAGTTCAGGCGCCCGCGCTTGAAACGAGCGGGAAAGCCCCGTAGGGCGGGTCGAGACCCGCGAGCGATTTCGGCACGGGCAGCAACGTGCCGACATGAGCTGGCCGGGCGCAACACGGGTGGCACAGTCGGCGAGACGCGGGTCACGACCCGCCCTACGAATGCCGGGTCAACGAGAGCTGTACCGGCAAAGCCGCCGTTTCTCCGCGAACGCTGGGCTACGCCAGGGTGCCTGGGATGCGCTCAGTGCGCGACGCTTGCTTGCAGTGCTTCTTGAGCCAGTGTGTTGATGCTCTTGCCTTGGGCCTTCGCTTCGATGGCCAGCTTTTCGTGCAGCTCGGGCGGGATGCGGAGATTGAACTTGCCGGAGAAGTTGCGGCGCGGCTGCAGGCCCTTTTCCTTGCAAACCTCCAGAAAAATCTGCACCGATTTCTTGAATTCCGCGCGGAGCTCCTTGGGGTTCTTGCCGTAAAAGTCGGCTCCGCCATTC
>JBIIVZ010000291.1:0-3986 GCA_044339175.1 Roseateles sp. | reverse complement strand
CCGCCAGCGTCGCCCTGTTCGAGGCGGACGGCTATTGGCGCGACTTGGTCGCCTTCACCTGGAACATCCGCACGCAAGAAGGGGCGGCCGCCATCCGCAGCATGCTGGAAGCGCGGCTGGCCGATGTGCAGCCCGGCAGCTTCGCGCTGGAGGGTGAAGCAAGCGAAGCCGACGGCGTGGTGGACGCCTGGTTCACCTTCGAGACGGCGGTGGCGCGGGGGCGCGGCCATTTGCGCTTGCGTGGCGGCTTGGCCTGGACCCTGCTCACCACCATGACCGAGCTGAAGGGCTTCGAGGAAAAGAAGAACGAGCGGCGCATCAAGGGTGCCGAGCATGGCGCGCAGCCGGGCCGCAAGAGCTGGCTCGAACGGCGTACCGAAGAACAAGCACGGCTGGGCTTTGAGGACCAACCCTACGTCGTCATTCTGGGCGGCGGCCAAGGCGGCATTGCGCTGGGCGCGCGGCTGCGGCGGCTCGGCGTGCCCACCCTCATCATCGAGAAGAACGCCCGGCCGGGGGACTCCTGGCGCAATCGCTACAAATCGCTGTGCCTGCATGACCCGGTCTGGTATGACCACCTGCCCTACATGCCCTTCCCCGACGACTGGCCGGTGTTCACGCCCAAGGACAAGCTCGGCGACTGGCTGGAGATGTACACCAAAGTGATGGAGCTGAACTACTGGGGCTCCACGCTCGCCACCAAGGCTCACTTTGACGAGGCCACGCAGACCTGGGACGTGACCGTGCAGCGCGAGGGCAAAGAAGTCGTGCTGCACCCCAAGCAGTTGGTGTTTGCAATGGGCGTGTCCGGCTACCCCAATGTGCCCAAGATCCCCGGTGCCGAGACCTTTGAAGGGGTGCAGCAGCATTCCAGCCTGCACACCGGCCCCGAGGCTTACGAGGGCAAAAAGTGCGTGGTGCTGGGCTCCAACAACTCGGCCCACGACATCTGCGCGGCGCTCTGGGAGCATCAGGCCGATGTGACGATGATCCAGCGCTCGTCCACCCACATCGCGCCGTCGGACTCCTTGATGGACCTGGCCCTGGGCGGCCTCTACTCCGAGCAAGCGCTGAAGAACGGCATCGATCACCACAAGGCCGACCTGATCTTCGCCTCGGTGCCCTACCAGATCATGCACACCTTCCACATCCCGGTTTACGACGCGATGAAGGTGCGCGACGCCGAGCTCTATGCCCGGCTCGAAAAGGCTGGTTTCCTGCTCGACTTTGGTGCCGACGGCTCTGGCCTGTTCATGAAATACCTGCGCCGCGGCTCGGGTTACTACATCGACGTCGGCGCGTCCGAGTTGGTGGCCAACGGCAGCGTCAAGCTGCACAGCGGCGTCAACATCGAGCGCATCAACCCGCGCTCGGTCACGCTCACCGATGGCACCGAGTTGCCGGCCGATTTGCTCGTCTACGCCACCGGCTATGGCTCGATGAACGGCTGGCTGGCCGACCTGATCTCGCCCGAAGTGGCCGACCAGGTGGGCAAATGCTGGGGCTTGGGGTCGAACACGCCAAAAGACCCCGGCCCGTGGGAAGGTGAGTTGCGCAATATGTGGAAGCCCACGCAAGCCAAGAACCTGTGGTTTCACGGCGGCAACCTGCACCAGTCCCGCCATTACTCGCAGTTCTTGTCACTGCAGCTGAAGGCGCGTATGGAGGGCATTCCCACCCCGGTCTACGAGCTGGCAGCCTCGCACCACCGACGCTGAAGGGTATTGACACAGCGCGCTACAGCCGATGCGGCGGCCTGATCTGGTGCCGCTTCATTTGCCGGTAGACGGTGGCCCGGCACAGGTTCAGCACCTGTGCGGTGGCGCTGATATTCCAGCGCTGCGCCTGCAACGCTTGTAACAACCGAGCGGCGTCTGCTTCGGTGGGGAGCTCGTCCAGTGGCAGCTCGGCCGTTGGGTTTGCTTCGGACCGCGCGGCGGGCTGCAGATCCAGCCGGCTCTGGCCACCAAGCGCGGGCGGCAGTTCGGCCAGCGACACCTGCCCATCGTCGCTGAGCGCCAGCGCAAAGCGCAGCGCGTTGCGCAGTTCGCGGACATTGCCCGGCCAGCGGTGCGCCAGCAAACGCTGCAGTGCCTCGGGCAACAGCGTGGCCGTCACGCCCGCGCACTCGGCCTCGTCCGCCAGCACGGACTCGATCAAATAGCGCAGATCGCTGCGCTGGCGCAGCGGCGGCAGGCTCAGCGTCGCGCCGCACAGGCGGTAATACAAATCCTCGCGGAACAGGCCGCGCTCCACCGCGTCCAGCAAGTCGCGGTGGCTGGCCGCCATCACATGCAGGCTCAGGGCCAGTGGCCGCTCGGCCCCCAGCGGCAACACCTCGGATTCGGACAGCACGCGCAAAAAGCGCGTTTGCAACTGCAGCGGCATGTCGCCGATTTCATCCAGAAACAGCGTGCCGCCGTCGGACTGCGCGATCAGCCCCTTCATGCCGCGGCTCTTGCCACCGGTGAAGCTGCCCGGCGTGTAGCCGAACAACTCGCTCTCGATCAACGATTCAGGAATCGCCGCGCAGTTGACCGCCACAAACGGCAACGCGGCACGCTGGCTGAAGCCGTGCAGCGCGCGCGCCAGCACCTCCTTGCCCGAGCCGGTTTCTCCGCTGATCAGCAAATTCACCCGCCGATCCACCAGCCGCTTGGCCTGCACCACCAAGCGCTGCATCGTCGCGTCAGCGCCGCACAGGTGGTCCAGCGCCAGCGGCGCGGCGGCGGAGGTGATGGTGGTCGCCGGCGTGGCCACTCGGGCGGTATCGGTCTGCCGGGCTGCCGCGACCGGTGGGCTCGCCAGCAACGGCCCGGCCGTTTGGCGCGGCGCAATCACTGCCGGGTAATAAGCCAGGTGCTGCGCCGAGCCTTGGCCCATCAGCGCCTCGCCCAGGCCGCCCCGCGCCATCCGCCGGACGGCATCCATGTCGATGCCGAGCAACTCCGTCAACGTCTGCCCCAGCAACAGACCGGCCTTCGCCGGTGGGCGGCCGGTTTCGCCAACAAAGCCTCCAAAGTCACCAAAGCGCCGCCGCGCGCCGGTGTTGGCACCCTGGATGACACCGTCCGCATCGAAGGCAAACATCACCTCGCCGGACACCTCGGCCAGCCCGCTGATCGTGCCCAGCCGCAAGATCCAATGCTTGGCAAAGCAGCGCAAGAAGTTGGCGTCCTCGATCAACTGCGCATACATCAGCGTCAATTGCAGAGTCAGCGCCTGGCTTTCGCGCACCTCGGGGGAGCGCAGGGCCGACACGTCCAGCACGCCCAGCAATTGCCCGTCCGGGGCAAACAACGGCGCCGAAGTGCAGGTCAAGCCGATGTGGGTGGCGTCAAAATGCTCGGCCAAATGGCAGGTGATGGCCTGCTGCTCGATCAAGCAAGTGCCCACGCCGCAGGTGCCCGCATGCGCCTCGTTCCAGTCCGCGCCCAGATACAAACCGGCCGCCTTCAACTGCGGCTCGGTGGCGGGGTTGCCGATGTAGTCCACCGTGACGCCGTCGGCATCGGTCAGCAGCAACATATAGCCCAGGTCCGCCACCCGGCGGTACATATCCTCCATGCCCGCCCGCGCGACCCGCAAAAAGCCGTCCATCCGCTGCTGATGCTCGCGCAGTTGGTGCTGCGGCAGAATCCGCGCCGGCATCGGCCGCGCCGGGTCCAGACCGTGCTGCTTGATGCAACGCGTCCACGACTTGTGAAACAGCGCCGCCGGCCCGCTCACCCGCGCTCCGCCGAGGCCGACCGCCAGCACATGATCGATATGTCGTGACGAAACACTGGTCATGGGCGCGTCTCCGCTATGTTGGGGCTGCTGCTTGCCAGCGCTTGCAACCTTGACGGTCTGCGCTGGCTGGGTCTGCAGCTGCCAAGCCGCTGCTGCCGCGTCAAATGATCAGGTCTGCGCCCGCCCGGCACCAGGGTAAAAACCCCGCCGGGCCGGGGGGGGGCGAGCGGTGGCCGGTGCGCCCAAACAACAAG
>JBIIVZ010000289.1:0-4020 GCA_044339175.1 Roseateles sp. | reverse complement strand
GTGACGGGATGTCTGCAGGCTTTGCGGAAAGCCCATAACTTAGTGCTGTGAATGCGGCCGGTCTGTGCGTTTGCCCACGCAGCGAGCCAGTACGCCATGTGCGGTTCTGTCGCAATAGGCAGGGTCGACCATCCAAGCGATGCTTGATTTCCATAGAAGTTCGGTCTCTGCTGCCTTGCGAAAGGTGATTAGACGGTTCCACTATCCACTCGAAGTGATGATGTCTTGCGTGCGCAGGTACGCCGCGTACCCGCTGAGCTTTCGGCATCGGGAAGAGATGATGGGCGCGCGCGGAGTCTCGGTCGACCACGCGACGGTGCACCGCTGGACGGTCAAAATGTTTCCCGTGCTGGCCAAAGTGTTTCGCTCACGCAAGCGGGATGTGGGATGTGGGCAGGAGTTGGCGCATGGATGAGACTTACATCAAGGTCAACGGCGACTGGAAATATCTGCACCGGTCGGTCGGCCGCTAAGGTGACACGGTTGACTTTTTGCTGAAAGCCAAACGGGAGCTGGCTGCTGCGGGGCGCTTTTTCGAGCGCGCGATGGGTCAGCATGATTTGCCCGAGTCGATCACCATCGACAAGAGCGGCGCGAATACGGCCGCGATCAACAGCGTGATTGCCGACACCGGCATCTTGATGCGGCAATGCAAATACCTGAACAACATCGTCGAACAAGACCACCGGGCGATCAAGCGAGTGACGCTGCCGACGAAGGGTTTCAAGAACTTTCACTGCGCGCAGTCGCTCATCGCCGGCATTGAGACCGTGCACATGATTCGCAAAGGCCAGATGAAGTCTGGCCCCAAAGGCCAAGTTCTATCCAAAGCCGAGCAGTTCTACAGCCTGGCGTTTTGAGAAACAGCGGCTACGCCGCTTTGCCACGTCAATTGGCTGTTATTGCGACAGAACCTCCAAAACAGCCTGATGCACAGCCCGATGCGCCCGCCAAACATGATTGGACGAGACCCTGTACATTTTCGCCGTCGTTGACCCTTTTCCCTCCATTCCTTCTATTTCCGACCCCGACTCCCATGAACCTGATCGAATCGCTGCAGTGGCGCTACGCCACCAAAAAGATGGACCCTACCCTCTCGGTGCCGCAAGACCAAGTGGACCGCATCATTGAGGCCGCGCGTCTCACGCCGACGTCCAGCGGCTTGCAGCCGTTTGAAATCATCTCGGTCACCAGCCCCGAGGTGCGCGCCAAAATCCGCGAGATCGGCTGGAACCAGGGCCAGATCACCGACGGCTCCCACCTGCTTGTGTTTGCCGCCTGGGACAATTACACGGCCGAGCGCATCAACCACATGTTCGACCTGACCAACGAGATCCGCGGCTTCAAGAACGAGGGCTGGGAAACCTACCGCCAGATGCTGCTCAAGACCTATCCGCAGCGCGATGCTGAGGTGAACTACCAGCATGCCGCCCGCCAGGCCTATATCGCCCTGGGCGTGGCGATGGTGGCCGCCAGCGAGGCGCAGGTCGACTGCACGCCGATGGAAGGTTTCGACTCGGCCAAGCTGGACGAGATCCTGGGGCTGCGCGAGCGTGGCCTTCGCAGCGTTGTCATCCTGCCGCTCGGCTACCGGCAGGAAGAAGGTGACTGGCTGGTCAAGCTGACCAAGGTGCGCCGCCCGCTCGAGCAGTTCCTGACCGAGGTGAAGTAGCAAGTCCAGCGCCGTATCGGCGCTGACGAGCGGGAGCGAGATGCGTCGGCCCTCCCGGCCCTGGGACAGTCTCTCCTCATGACCGCACGTTTTCTGAAGGTCGCCCTCGTCCTGGGCCTGCTGTCCGCGATCGGACCGTTCGCCATCGACATGTACCTGCCCGCCATCAGCGCCGCCCACAGCTAGAGCGCCGCTGAGGCTGGCTTGGGTGTGGCTTGTTCAGTTTGGATAGCTTTTGCTAGGCTGCCGCTGCTGCCTATGACTGACGTATCGACGACAGTTTCGTCGGCCGGAAGTTGTGCCTGCGCCATGGCGAGCGCGGCCGCTCGGAGCGGTGAGTTGGGTGCCAGCACGCCGCAGTAGCGGTGCCGGTGGATGCGCGGCGGCGGGATCAGGGCGGCCGAGTTATCCCATGAGAGATCGATAAGCTCCAGCGGCGTGAGGATCAGATCGCCTTGTTTATCGCTCGACTGAGGTTCCGGGCAGAGATAGACCAGATCAGCGCCACGCTTGTGAACATATTGCAATAATTTTTTGACGTGATGCCCGGGCTCGAAGCTGAGTGCCAACGCGGTCTTTCCCAAGAAAATAGACCCGCCTCATGCTGTACGTGGCACCGGCGTTTGCCTCCATCAAGCCTGCGCCGACACCGGCAGCCTCTCCCGCGCCACCCGCCGCAGCAACGCCGACAGCGCCACCGCCGCAATGGTCAAGCCAACGATCAGCGCCATCCAGAAGCCGCTCGCCCCCATGGCCTGGGCCGGGCGCCAGGGCAGCCACAGCGGCGCCAGCCCCAGCGCACAGCCCAGCGGCAGGGCAAAACCCCAGAACGCGGCGAGGTGAATCAACATCGGCGCGCGCGTGACCTTGTAGCCGCGAATGGCGCAGCTGGTGGCGACTTGGGTGGCATCGGAGAGCTGGAAAATAGCCGCAAAAATTAGCAAATGCGCGGCCAGCGCGGCCACCGCCGCATCGCCGGTGTAGGCACCGGCAATCTGCTGGCTGAACAGCGCCATGAAGGCGGCCGACGCACAGGCCAAGACCAGGGCCATGGCTACCCCCACCCAGGAGCGAAAACGCGCTGCATACGCATCGCCAGCACCCAAGGACTGGCCGACTCGCGTCAGCAAGGCAATCCCCAGACTCAGTGGCAACATGAACATCAGCGAGGCAAAATTGAGCGCAATTTGGTGGGCCGCCACTTGGGTGGTGCCGAACTTGGCCACCAGCAAGGCAATCAAGCTGAAGGCGCTGCTCTCGGCAAAGTAGGTGACGCCTATAGGCAGGCCGAGCTTGAGCAAGCTGCGGATCTCGGGCCAGTGCGGGGCTTCCCAATGCGAGAACGGCCAGGTGCTGCGGTAGGCCGGGCTGCGGCGCATCCACCACAGCAGGCCGCCCAGACTGAACCACACGCACAGCATGGTCGCCCAGGCGCAACCCAGGCCACCCAGCTTGGGTAGGCCCCAGTGGCCATAAATCAACAGCCAGTTGATCAACACATTGAGGGCCAATGCGGCGATCGCAATCAACATCAAGGGCTTGGTCTGGTTCAGGCTGGTGCTGTAGCTGTAGAGCACGCGGTAGCAGGCAAAGGCGGGCAGGGCCAGGCTGGTGACAAGGACAAAGTCTTTGGCCAAGTCGCGCACCATAGGCTCCAGCGCCAGGTGGTCGAAAACAAGTGCCGCCCAATTGGCTGCGACGATAGCCAACAGACCCAGACCCAGCGCCTTCCACAAGGCTTGGCGCACCACATGCGGCACCCTCTGGAACTCCTCGGCCCCGACGTGGTGAGACACGACGGGGCTGACCGACATCATCACGCCCATCAGCGTGATGATGACCGTGCTCCAGATCGACGCCCCTAGCGAGACCCCGGCCAAGTCTTCGGCCGAGGCGTTGCCTGCCATGGCCACATCAGCTACCGACATGCCGACCGTGGCCAACTGGCCAATCAGGATCGGCCAAGCGAGCTGCCAGAGGGCTGAGACTTCGGCGCGGACTTGGCTGCGGGATGGGCGGGCGAGGGGCGATAGAGCTGTCAAATGAATCATTGAAGGAGGTTGGCGACAAAAATTTCTCATGCGCGGCACCGGTGCGCCGCTGCTCATTGTCGGAGGTAATCATCCACTTGCTGGCACCGCTGTTGAAGTCAGTTATCTCGGCTGGCCAGGTCATTTAACGATGCTAGCCGCGCAGTGAACCGTGCTAGCGCGGCTTTAACAGAATCTGATTGCGAAAATTCCGCTCCTGCCGGCTGACGAGTTGAATCAACTGATCGAGGTTTTTACACGCGATCACACGAGCGCTTGAGACAGTTCGAAAGTTAACTCCATGCATCGGACAGGCCG
>JBIIVZ010000288.1:0-4022 GCA_044339175.1 Roseateles sp. | reverse complement strand
CCCGGCGCAGAACTTGGCCGACCTGCGGGCGCAGATCGCCGCCAACGAGAAAGGCGTGCAAGAGCTGCGCAGCCTGGTGGCGCAATACGGGCAGGCCACCGTCGCCGCCTACATGCAGCATGTGCAGGACAACGCCGAGGAGTCGGTGCGCCGTGTGATCAGCCGCTTGAGCGACGGGCAGTTCACCCTGCCGCTGGACAACGGCGCGCAGATCGAGGTGGCGGTGCGCGTCGACAAAGCGCAGCGCAGCGCCACGATCGACTTCACCGGCAGCAGCGCGCAGCTAGCGAACAACTTCAACGCACCGAAGTCGATCACGATGGCGGCGGTGTTGTACGTGTTCCGCACGCTGGTGGATGAGCAGATTCCGCTCAACGCCGGTTGCCTGAAGCCGCTCCAAGTGATCGTCCCCGAGGGCTGCATGCTGAACCCGCGCCCGCCGGCCGCCGTGGTGGCAGGCAATGTGGAAACCTCCACCTGCGTCACCAACGCGCTGTACGGTGCCTTGGGTGTGATGGCGGCCAGCCAGTGCACGATGAACAACTTCACCTTCGGCAATGCGCACCACCAGTATTACGAAACCATCTCCGGCGGCTCCGGCGCGGGCGATGGTTTTGACGGCTGCAGCGTCGTGCAGACCCACATGACCAACTCGCGGCTGACCGACCCCGAGGTGTTGGAGTGGCGCTTCCCCGTCCGGCTGGAGTCTTATGCCATCGTGGCGGGCAGCGGCGGCACTGGGCGCTGGCAGGGCGGCAATGGCGGGCTGCGGCGGCTGCGCTTCTTGGCACCGATGACGGCCGCCATCCTCAGCAATGGCCGCAGCCACGGCGCTTTCGGCCTAGCCGGCGGCGCGGCCGGCGCGGTCGGGGCCTGCTGGGTCGAGCGGGTCGACGGGTCGATCGAGCCGTTGCCCCATATCGGCCAAGCCGAGATGCGGCTGGGCGACCAGTTCGTCATCCGCACACCGGGTGGCGGGGGCTTTGGTGCCGGCTGAAATTTCAAAGCCCAGGCTGAAAAGCCAAAAAATGCCGGATTTATTAAAAATAAGAAATCGACGCTGCAAATAGATCCTCGGCAAATCATTCCACTACCTACTTTTTGGTAGTGGGATCACAAGCAGTCGGTTAGGGTTCAGTTCTGTTCAGAATCGGCTTGATGGCGGGTCCAGGGCATTCATCCAAAGCCAGGGCTCCACATCAGAATCCGGGTCGCGGCCCGTCCACCCGTTCGCTTGGCCCCCGTTAGCCCGATCACTCGCCCGTCAGCGCCGCAACCGAAAAGCCGGGGCGCTGTGACATAGGGCGAACAAGGCGCTGGCAACGGCGGAGGGCGCTCACAGAACCCCGACACCCCCGATGCGCTGGTCGACGCCCCCCCTCCCCGCCCCCGGACAGGTCAACCCCATGGCAAATGAGTCGTCTTGGCGCGGCCTAGGGCGCATGAGCAAGGCCAAGTGGCTGTTGGTCGGGCTGTTGGCAACGGGTGCCTTCGCCGCTGCGTCGGTGCTGCTGCGCGATCTGGAGGACAAGGCCGCCGCGCAGCGGTTCAACCAACAAGCGACGGAGCAAGTCGACGAGTTGCAGCAAGTCATCCAGCGCAGCGTGAAAGATGTCGAGCTGTTCGCCGCGGTGCTGGACAACACCGCAAGCCTCGACCAGAGCAGCTTCAGCCGTCTGACGCAGCCGCTGTTGGCCAGCAACAGCGCCTTCCAGGTCTTGGAATGGGCGCCGCGCGTCAGCGATGCGGAGCGCGCTGAGCAGGTGCGGTTGGCACAGCTCAACTTACATCCCGGCTTCGAGTTCACCGAATCGTCGGCTCAGGGCGGCTTGGTCACCGCCGCCCGCAGGCCTCTTTACTTTCCGGTGCTGCTGATCGAGCCGCTGCTGGAGAACTACGGCCTGCTGGGCTTTGACCTCGGCTCGCAGACCGCCCGGCTGGCCAAGCTGGAACAGGCCGGCCGCACCGGCCTGGTAGTTGCCAGCGGGAGCCGGACTCGTTTGCTGGCCGGTGCGGACGGGCGCTGGAGCGTGGTGCTGCTGAGTCCGGTTTACCGCAGTAACCCGGTGGCACAGCAGGGCTTGAAAAGCCAACCGTCCGGCACCCACCTGCTGCGCGGCGTGGTGGTGGGCGTGGTGCAGATCGACCTGCTGGTCGAAGCGGCGCTGAGCCACGCCGGCAGCGTGCGCGCCGATCAAGAACCCGTCCAACTGGCCTTGTTCGACGAGGCCGCAGAGCCGGGCTCGCGGCTGCTCTACCCGCAGGCCTCGTCGATTGACGACGACGCCGACGCCCTGCCCAGCGGCTACAGCTTCAGCCGCCAGATCGACATCGGCGGGCGCAGCTGGCGGGTCTATGCCGCACCGCACAGCGGCAGCCTGTCCCCCAGCCGCTGGAGCAGCCGGCTGCTGCCCTTGCTCGGGCTGTTGCTGACGCTGATTTGGGTGAACGTGAAGTCCAGCCAGCGCATGCGGCATGAAGCTCGCGAGCGCCTGCAGCTGGTCACCGCCTTGCAGTTGGCCAAGGACTACGCCGAAAATATCATCGCCTCGATTCACGAGCCGCTGCTGGTGCTGAACGCGCAGCTGAGCGTGATCACTGCCAACCCGAGTTTCTACAAGGTCTTCCGGGCGACGCCCGAGCTGACGCTGGGCCACTTCATCTACGACCTGGGCAACCGGCAATGGGACATTCCGCAACTGCGTCGGCTGTTCGAGGAAATTCTGCCCAAATCCGTCTTCTTCAACGACTACGAAGTCAAGCATGAGTTCCCTGTCATTGGCCGCCGCACGATCAGGCTGAACGCACGCGAAGTGTTTCAGGGCGAGGTTGGCTCGCAGATCATCTTGCTGGCGATGGAGGACATCACCGAACGCAAAAAGGCCGAGGCCGACCTAGCCGCTGCGCATGAGGAACTGGTGCTGCGCGACGCCGAGAAAGGCCGGCGCGCCACCGGACTGGTTGAAGAAAAAGAACAGGCCCAAGCGGCCAACGCGGCCAAGAGCCAGTTCCTGGCGACGATGAGCCACGAGTTGCGCACGCCGATGAACGGCATCCTGGGCATGGCGCAGGTGCTGTTGGCAGCCGACCTGCCGGAGGCCGAGCGGCGCGACTACACCCGCACCATTTACAGCTCGGGCCAAGCGCTGCTGCGCCTGCTCAACGACATCCTCGACCTCTCCAAGATCGAGGCCGGTATGGTCGATTTTGAAACCATCGCCTTCGATCCGATCGAGCTGATCGAGGAAGCGCGGCTGCGCTTCGAGCGCAGCGCCGCCGACAAGGGCCTGGTCATAGAAGCGCATTGGCGGGGCCCGCTCGGGCTGACCGCACCGAACCCGACCTATCAGGGCGACCCCCATCGGCTGACGCAAATGCTCACCAACCTGGTCAGCAACGCGATCAAGTTCACCGCACAGGGGCAGATCCGCATCGAGGTGCGCGAACTCGTTGGCTCCGGGCAAGTCCAGCAACTTGAATTTGCCGTGACCGACAGCGGCATCGGCATCACGGCGGACCAATGCGCGGGCTTGTTCGAGTCGTTCGCGCAGGCGGACAGCTCGATCACGCGCCACTACGGTGGCACCGGCCTGGGCCTGTCCATCGTGCGCAAGCTGGCACAAGCGATGGGCGGCACGGCAGGGGTGGAAAGCCAGGTCGGCCAAGGCTCGCGCTTCTGGTTTTGCGTCAACGCGGAAAAATCAAGCGTGCCGAGCGGCCTGCTGACGGCAGCGCTGGCCGATGCCGATGCAGGCGCTGCGCTCACGCTGAGCGGCAAAGTGCTGGTGGTGGACGACGATTTGATCAACCAGCAAGTGATGCGGGCGATGTTGCAGCAACTGGGGCTGAACCCTTGCTTTGCCAGCGACGGGCAGCAAGGCTTGCAGGCCGCCAAGCAGGTCGACACGCAGGCCGCCGGGATCGATCTGATCCTGATGGATTTGCGCATGCCGGTGCTGGACGGCTATGCCGCCACCCGGCAGATCAGGCAATGGGAAGCGCTGACCGGACGGGCGCGCTGC
>JBIIVZ010000287.1:0-4025 GCA_044339175.1 Roseateles sp. | reverse complement strand
AAGTCCCCATCGTGCTGGCTTACATGGATTACGGGCGCAAGCTCAGCGGCCTCGGCCCGGTGTTCACGCCGACCGGCGACATCGAGGCCGACATGATCAAGATCAAGGCCTTTTACGCGCCCTTCAAGGGCAAAAATTGGTCACAGTTCGACCATGAATAATGGCCGCCAGATGACCCTGTTCCAGACGGCGCTGCGCCCAGTCACCAAGACCCGACCCCATGACTAAAGACCCCCTGCACGGCCTCACGCTGGAAGCCATCGTCACCGCCCTGGTCGACTATTTCGGCTGGGAAGAACTGGGGCAACGGATCGAGATTCGCTCGTTCGTGCTCGACCCCAGCATTGCGTCGAGCCTGAAGTTCCTGCGCAAGACGCCATGGGCACGCGCCAAGGTGGAAGGCCTCTACCTCTTCATGCTGCGCGAGCAAACCCGCAATGCTCGCTGAGAGGGCAAGAACTTTTTGCTGCGCCGCCGCCCTGCGGCGTTGGCCGAATGCTCGGAAGCCTCACGCACCTGAAGTACGTTCCGGCATCCGTGCTTCTTCCGCATAGGAGCCTGTCGGACTTGGGGAGCGTAGGCTGCAAAGGCTCCCCCTCTGCCACTCCGATCAGCGTTTGGTTTCGGGCATCTCGATTTTCAGCTCCAGCACTTCCATGTCGCCGTGATGCTGCACATCCACATTGATGTCTTTTGGGTCAATGTCCATGTACTTTGCAATCACCGCCAGCAGCTCGTTTTTAAGCTGCGGCAACCAATCCGGCATCGCGGTGCGACCATTGCGCTCATGCGCCAAGATCAGTTGCAAGCGCTCCTTGGCCACATTCGCCGAGCTCTTCTTTTCGCCTAAAAAGTACTTCAGGAATCCCATGCCAACTCCTTACCTACCGCCAAACAGACGCTTGAACAAGCCGGGCTTGACGGCTTCGGTGAAGCGCATGGGCCGCTCCTCACCAAGAAAGCGGCTGACCACGTCCTTGTAGGCCTCGGACACATCGCTGCCTTGCATGTGAATGGCCGGCGACCCCTGATTGGAAGCTTGCAAGACGATCTCGGACTCCGGGATCACGCCAATCAACGGCGTGCGCAAAATCTCGTGAATGTCGGCCAGCGACAACATATGCCCCCCCTCCACCCTGTTTGGGTTATAGCGGGTGATCAGCAAGTGCTCCTTGATCGGCTCCTTGCCCTCGATGGCGCGCCGGGTCTTGCTGTTGAGCATGCCCAGAATGCGGTCAGAGTCGCGCACCGAAGAGACTTCCGGGTTGGTCACAACGATGGCCTCGTCGGCGAAATGCATGGCCATCAAGGCCCCCGTCTCGATGCCGGCCGGCGAGTCGCAAACGATAAACTCAAAGTCCATCGCCTTCAGTTCATCCAGCACCCGCTCGACACCCTCGACCGACAAGGCGTCTTTGTCCCGCGTTTGCGAGGCGGCCAAAATAAAGAGCTTGTCGAGTTGCTTGTCCTTGATCAGCGCCTGGCTCAGTTTGATCTCGCTGTTGATGACGTTGATCAGGTCATACACGACACGGCGCTCGCAGCCCATGATCAGGTCCAGATTGCGCAGCCCGACATCGAAGTCGATCACGCAGGTTTTGTGGCCACGCAAGGCCAAGCCAGTTGCAAAACTGGCGCTGGTGGTCGTCTTACCCACGCCGCCCTTGCCTGAGGTCACCACAACAATTTTGGTCATCGAATCGGGTCTTTCAAAAAGTATTCATTCAGGGGCCAAGCGCAGCGCGCCAGCTGACACAGATCAATTCAGTATTTGAGCGCTTCCATCACCAGCTTTTCACCGTCAAGCCGGATCTGCGACGGCTTGCCCTGCACCTCTTCGGGCAGCGGGTTTTCGCTGGTGCGGTAAATGCCGGCGATCGAGATCAGCTCCGGCTCCATGTGAACGGCAAAAATTCGCGCCTCGGTATCGCCCCGAGCACCGGCAATCGCCTTGCCTCGCAGCGGCGCATACACATGGATGCTGCCATCGGCAATCACCTCGGCCCCGTGGCTGACCAAGGCCAGCACCACCAGGTCACAACCCTTGGCATAGACGCGCTGACCTGAGCGCAGCGGCTTGTCGATGATCATGGTCTTGACGGCCTCCGCAGGCACGACGACCTCCCGGATCACTTCCTTGATCACCTCGATGACGGGTTGCGGGGCAATCCGGCGCTCCTTGCGCAAGGCCGCTTGCTGTGCCGTCGGTTCATATTGAGGGGGTGCCAAGGCCAAGCCCAAGGCCAGCGCCTGAGCCCGCTCGGCTGCATTGGCACCCAGCACAGCCACTGGCTGCATGCGGTGCGAGCGCATCAACTGGCTGACCGTGGTCAGATCAATGCCAGCGGCGGCATCCGGGTCTGCCGTCACCAAGCTGAACGCGGTCGTGGCAGGGGTTGCAGTTGCAGTTGCCTGCGGGGCAAGCGGCTCGGCGAGCACGGGCAGCGCGGTTTCCGGCAACTCGGGCACCGCCGGCAAGGCATCCTCGGGCCGCATCAACTGCGTCAAATCGATCAACAACGGATCCTGATTGAACAACTCCGGCGTCTCATCCAAGCGCTCATGCAACTCGGCCGACAGCGCGGTCAAGTCGGGAGACTTCAACACCAGAGCGAGCAAGCTCAGCGTGGCGCTTTTGAACTCGAAAACATCGACCACTTTGGCTGCTGCCTGACCTGCCGACTTCATCACTTGTGCCTGAGCCATCGCGTTGCGCACCTATAGAAAAAGTCTGAGTTTAGCTGCCGCTCGCAGGGCTATTCGTGGGCGTTGTGCCGAGCCGACCCGCGAAACTGCAATATTTTTAAGCAATTCATGAAACCGTCATGCCAATCAAAGACTTAGCGCGCTTCAAGTCGATCCGCCCACAACTCTGTCCACAGCTGCGGTGGACAGAACCCGGCCCGCCGCTCAGCGGACCAGCGTCTATTTCGACAAGTTTGTGCTAGCGGGCTTGACTTATCCCCATTTCGTGAACGTGCAGCACACGCGTCGCCGGGCAGCTGCCCGTGCAGGCACCCTCTCGGAGCCATCCCACGCGACGAAGCTAAGTTGTTGATTCATATCAGCTCGCCTGATCTGCCTTCAAATGAGGCAGACTAAGCCGAGGCACCGCTTTACAAGGCTTGAGCGGCCGTCGGGAGGGCTTGTCCACAAAGTTATCCACAGCTTAAGTGGATAGTCCTGACTCGCTATATGAATCATGGACTTAAGGCTTGTTTTGCAAATCCCACACAACTTTGTGCGCTAAGTCGGGAGGTGCCTGATGAAGTCGCGGGCCACCGCCCGCACCGACTGTGCGGCCCGCAGCGGTTACAGTGAAGGCCAAATTCGCGCATCGCGGACTACTTGCAGGAGCACGGCCTTGGCCACACCCAATTACTCATACGAAAAACGCCAACGTGAACTGGCCAAGAAGCGCAAGGTCGAAGAAAAGCGCCAGCGCAAGGTCAACAAGCCCGAGGGCGAAGGTGAACCCGGCGAAGCTGGCGAGCCCGGCGAAGCCACGCCGGACGGCGAAACGCCCGTCGAAGGCAGCAACCCGCCTGCAGCCAGCTGATTTCTGGTCGGCCATGCCTGCGCTGGACGCCAGCGCGGCACGCCGAGGCGCGGTGGACCCGTGCGGTGGTGGGCACGGCGCGGGGGCGACAGCCCGCTCGGTCTAAAATGTCGGATCGCTCGGCCTGATGCCGAGCCGCAAGCCGAGCCGCAAAGACACCATGACCCGTAAGCTTTTCGTCACCACCGCCCTGCCCTACGCCAACGCCAATTTCCATATTGGCCACATCATGGAATACACCCAGGCCGACATCTGGGTACGCTTCCAACGAATGATGGGCAACGAGGTGCACTTCGTCTGCGCAGACGACGCCCACGGCGCGCCGATCATGATCGCCGCTGAAAAAGTCGGCAAAACTCCGCAGCAATTCGTCGCCGACATCGCCTCAGGCCGCAAGGCCTACCTCGACGGCTTTCACATCGGCTTCGACAACTGGCACTCGACCGACGCGCCTGAAAACCACGAA
>JBIIVZ010000286.1:0-4028 GCA_044339175.1 Roseateles sp. | reverse complement strand
TCGGCCCGCAGGTCTTCAATCTGCTGCACAAAACGTTTGGCGCTGGCCGGGTCGAGCCCCGCCGTCGGCTCATCCAGAAACAGCAGTTGCGGGTCCAGGATCAAGGCCCGTGCCAGCGCCACCCGCTTGACCATGCCGCCCGACAATTCGGCCGGCATCTTGCGTGCATCGGCCTCCGCCAAGCCCACCTGATTGAGCTTGAACATGACCAGGTCGGCGATCAGCGTCTTGGGCACGCCGCCCAACTCGCGCAGCGGCAGCGCCACGTTGTCGAACACACTGAGCGACGAAAACAGCGCGCCCTGCTGGAACATCACCCCCCAGCGATTGCGCACGCTGGCCAGGTCGGCGCGCGAACAAGCCCCCAGCTGATGGCCCAAAATGTGGACGCTGCCCTGGGCCGGCAATTGCAGGCCCAGCATCAGGCGCAGCAAGGTGGTTTTGCCGCTGCCCGAGCCGCCGATGATGGCCAGCACCTCACCGGCGCGCACTTGCAGGCTGATGTCCTTGTGAATCAGCGCCCCGCCCAGCAGCGTCGTGACATGGCTGACGTCGATGATGATGTTGCTGTTCGGCATCTAAATGCCCAGGTCAGGGAACAGCAACGCAAAGATCGCATCGGCAATGATGACGACGGTGATGGAAGTCACCACCGAGTTGGTCGTGCCGGTGCCCAGGCTTTCACTGTTGGGTTTGATGCGCAGGCCGAAGTGGCAGGCCACAAAGGCGATCAACACCCCAAACACCAGCGCCTTGCTCAACCCCAGCCACAAATTGGCCTGCGGCACTGCGGCCGGTAAGCCCTGCAAAAACTGCACATATTCCAGCCCCAGCGTGGCGCGGGCCGCCACCATGCCGCCGGCCAGCACCATCGAACTGGTCCACAGCGAGATCAGCGGCATCGCCACCGCCAGCGCCAGCAGCTTCGGGATCACCAGCCGAATCGTGTGTGAAATACCCAGCACCGACAAGGCGTCCAACTCTTGCGTCACCCGCATCACACCGAGTTGCGCGGTCATGGCCGAGCCGCTGCGCCCGGCCACCAGAATGGCAGCCAACAGCGGGCCCAATTCGCGCCAGACGCTGATGCCCAGAATGTTGATGACAAAGATGTCGGCACCGTAAGCCTGCAATTGGCGCGCCGTCAGATAGGACAGCGTCACCCCGACCAGAAAGCCGACCAGCGCGGTGATCGTCAGGGCCTGGGCCCCGGCTCTGAAAATATGCGCCGAAATATCGCGCCAAGCGATCAAGTCCGGATGTCGGATCAGTTGCCCCGCGTCCAGCGTCAATTGCCCGAGCAAGCGGGTGGCTGCCCGCAGGTGGTCGGCCAGCCCGAACAGATCGCGCCCCAGGGCCGACATCGGGACCGCTGCGGCCGTGCCGACCTTGGCGGGAATCGGAGGTGCCAACTTGGAAAACAGCACCTGATGCTCGGGCAGGCATTGGCAATCCGCCGGCAGCCGCTGGCCCCAGGCCCGCCACAACAACAGCGCACCGGCATTGTCCAAGCGCTGCAGTGCGCGCAAGTCCCAGTGCAGCGGGCCCGCGCCGTGCAGCGCGGCGACTTGCTCGCCCAGCGTGTCAAGGTGCTGGCGCAGGGCCAACAAGCTCCAATCGCCCAACAGGCGCGCCGCAGCAGGGCCAGCGGCGGCCGGTACTTGTTCAATCGAGGGCGCTGCCGGGACCGCGTCCGACAGCTCTGAACTCACCTCCTGCGCCATCGTCAACTCCGGTTCTACCCTGGCCAGCATAGCGGCCAACCGCGTTTTGCCCAGCAGCTGCGATTTTTACCCAACCGCGAGAATGCGACCCGCCTGCCGTCCGGGATAATCCGCTGATGACGATTCGAGCAGCCCAGACCCAGCTCGCATCCGCTCGACCCGACTGCCAAGTCGCAATCAACGCCGAATGCGGCCGATGGTGAACCCGATGATGAACACAGAAACCTTGACTCCCGAAAACGCTGAAGCCGTCGGCTTGCTGGACAGGCCCGAAGCGACGGCTGGCGCGCAGGCCAAAAAGGCCAGCCTGGCCATCAACAAGCTGTCCAAGCGCCTGCACCGCCAAGTCGGCCAGGCCATCGGCGACTTCAACATGATCGAGGAGGGCGACAAGGTGATGGTCTGCCTGTCGGGCGGCAAGGACAGCTATTCGATGCTGGACATCCTGCTGAACATGCAGCAGCGCGCGCCGATCAAGTTCGAGCTGATTGCGGTCAACCTGGACCAGAAGCAGCCCGGCTTCCCCGAGCACATCCTGCCGGCCTACCTGAAAGAGCGCGGCGTGCCTTTTCATATCGAGGAGCAGGACACTTATTCCATCGTCAAGCGCCTGATCCCCGAGGGCAAGACGACCTGCAGCCTGTGCTCGCGCCTGCGCCGTGGCAGCCTCTACCGGGTGGCCGAAGAACTGGGTGCCACCAAGATTGCGCTGGGTCACCACCGCGACGACATCATCGTCACCCTGCTGCTGAATATGTTTTTCGGTGCCCGCATGAAGGGCATGCCGGCCAAATTGGTCAGCGACACCGGCAAACATGTGGTGATTCGCCCACTGGCCTATGTGGCCGAGCCCGACCTGGCGCGCTGGGCGGCGCACCGCGAATTCCCCATCATTCCGTGCAATCTGTGCGGCAGCCAGGAGAACCTGCAGCGCGTGCAGATCAAGGCCATGATCAATGAATGGGAGACCAAGTTCCCCGGCCGGGTCGAGAACATGTTCACCGCGATGAGCAAGGTCGTGCCCTCGCACCTGATGGATCGCAACTTGTTCCCGTTCCAAGACCTCAAGGCGACCGGCCGGCCCGATGCCGACGGCGATATCGCCTTTGACGAAGACGAGGGTTGCGGCAGCACGCAAGCCGCTAGTTCGGTGATCAAACTGCACCGCGAGTTCGACTAAGAACGAGCTTTTTACAGCGCAAACCGCGACGCAAACCAGCGCCGGCCCTGATTTCCCCCATCGCAAACGGAGTTCAAATTTCTTATGGCGCTGAATATTGTCATCATGGCAGCGGGCAAAGGCACCCGCATGAAGTCCGCCTTGCCCAAGGTGCTGCACAAATTGGCCGGCCGCTCGCTGCTGCAACATGTGCTGGCGATGACGCAAGGCCTGCACGCCGAGCGCTGCGTGGTGATCACCGGCCACGGCGCGGGCGCAGTGGAGGCCGCAGTCGCCGCGCCCGGCGTGCAGTTTGTGCGCCAGATGCCTCAGCTCGGCACCGGCCATGCGATTCAACAAGCGGTGCCGGCGCTGGGCGCTGAGGGCGAAGGCGAAGGCGAAGTTGACAACACGACGCTGATCCTGAACGGCGATGTGCCGCTGATCAAACTGGACACCGCGCGCCGCTTGGTCGAAGCCTGCGCCGGCCAGGCCCTGGCGCTGTTGACCATTCAACTGAGCGACCCGAGCGGCTACGGCCGCATCGTGCGGCAAGACGGCTTGGCCGGCGGCAACGTGCTGGCCATCGTCGAACACAAGGACGCCAGCGCCGAGCAACGCCTGATCCGCGAGGGCTACACCGGCATGATGGCCGCCCCCACCGGAGCACTGAAACGCTGGGTGGCGCAGTTGAAGAACAACAACGTCCAGGGCGAGTACTACCTGACCGACATCGTCGCGATGGCGCAGGCTGAGGGCGTCGCCGTGCTGGGTATTGCGGCCCCCAGCGAGACCGAAGTACTGGGCGTCAACAGCCCCGTGCAACTGGCTGATCTGGAGCGGCGCTTCCAACTTGAGCAAGCGCAAGCGCTGATGGAAGAAGCCGGCGTGCGCTTGGCCGACCCGGCCCGTTTCGACCTGCGCGGCCAGCTGGATTGCGGCCAAGACGTGGAGATCGACATCAACTGCCTGTTCGAAGGCCAAGTCAGCCTCGGCGATGGCGTGCGCATCGGTGCGAACTGCGTGATTCGCAACGCCCGCATCGCCGCCGGCGCTCGCATCCACGAGTTCACCCACATCGACGGTGAAACGCTCGGCGTCAGCGTCGGCGCGGGCGCGCTGGTCGGGCCGTTTGCGCGCTTGCG
>JBIIVZ010000285.1:0-4030 GCA_044339175.1 Roseateles sp. | reverse complement strand
GTCGCCCACGCCGGTGCCAGCATCGATCAGCACGTCGTCACCGAGCAAAAATGCAGTCGTCTTGAAACCGGCTGCAATAGCACCGGAGCAACCCAGTACGCGTATGTTCATGAGAGATTCGGGGTCAGAAAAGGCCATGCACAGCGGCTGCCGCGCCAAGTGCCCCCAATGTACGCACCTCGTCCCTCAACGCAAGGGCGCATGGCCCGCTTTGGGCCGGCAAATCAGCCCCGATTGCAAGCAGGCGGCAAGTGCGTGATTTGCTGCACAGGCGGCCCACTGCCCAACAGCAGCTCGGTGGGTGGTTTTCAGCTGTGCGCAAACTGCATCTGGGTGCCGGCCAGCTCGATCACATCGCCGTTCTTCAGCGGGATCGACTCGCCGGTCAGCGGCACGCCGTTGACGCTGGGCCGGGCGGCACCTTCGACATGAGCGAACACATAACCGCTTGGCCGCTTGGTGATGGATGCCACTTGCACGCCGGGTTTGCCAACGGTGGTGACCACCTTGGTCAGGCTGACCTCGCGGCCAGCCGCCGCACCGTTCAGCACCTTGATGGTGGCCGGCAAGGTGGCGACAGCCGCAGGCAAGCCGGCAAAGGAGGACGACAGACCAAAACCGGCAGCCATGGCCGAGCCGGGCTTCAAGATCATTGTTTTTTCATAGTCACCGCTTTCTTCCAGCAGGAACTTGATCTTGTACTTGCCAATTTCAACGATGTCGCTGTTGACGAGCAACTGCTTCTTGATCGCCTTGCCGTTGATGTAGGTGCCGTTGGTCGAGTTCAAATCCTCGATGAAGACGTCACCGCCCACCATCTGCAACACGGCATGCTCGCCGCTGACCGCCAGATTGTCGATCACGATGTCGTTGTAGGGCCGGCGACCCAAGGTCGTCTTGTCCTTCGTCAGCTGCACATCCTTGATCACCACCCCGTCAAGCGAAACCACCAGCTTGCCCATGCATTGACCTCAGTTCATTGATTTTTTTGAGCGTATCGGCGGAGCCCTCGCTCCAGCTTTTACAGCTAATTTTGCACCACGTCTGGCCGGACTCAGCGCCGTCCGAACGGCCACCAGGCGCGGCCTTCGGGCTTGGCACGCCCTTCGGCACGAACCAGCACGACGGCGATGTTATCCCGGCCACCCATGTCATTTGCCGCATCGATCAACGCCTGGGCTGCCAGCGGCAAGGAACGTTGGTTTAACAGCAACTGGCACAGCGTCGCATCGTCCAGCATATCGGACAGCCCGTCGGAGCAAAGCAGGTAAACATCGCCGGGCTGAACTTCATGCAGATGCAGCTCCAGCATGACGGCGTCCTCCACGCCGACAGCCCGTGTCACCAGGTTCTTGTTGTTCGAATAGGCCGCTTCTTCGGGAGTCAGCAAGCCGGCGTCGATCTGCTCTTGCAGCAAGGAGTGATCACGGCTGATCTGGGTCAGCTGCCCGCCACGCAAGCGGTAGGCGCGCGAATCGCCCACATGACCCAACAGCAGGCCTTCGTTCAGGAACACACCCAACACCAATGTTGTGCCCATGCCGGCATAGCGCGGGTTGGTGTTGGCGGCATTGAAGATGGCGCGGTTGGCGTTGTCGACGCAGATGTCCATCGCTCGCCGCACGTCCGTGGCGCGGGCGCCGCTACCCGATTCCTTCAACCAGCGGCCCAGCTCCGCGCAAATGAAGTGGGTCAGCATCTGGCTGGCCACCTCGCCGGCGTTGTAGCCCCCCATGCCGTCGGCCAGCACGGCCAAGCCGACCGACTCATCGAGAGCGACCGAGTCTTCATTGTTGTCGCGCGCGCGACCGACATCGGTGGCGCTGAAAAACTCCAAGCTCATGATTTAGGTTGGGGTGGTGATGGATCCGAATTTTGCCCCGGTTCAGAGGCCTCCAAACGCTGAGTCTGTGCAAAAGGAGTGTCGAAGTGCGGCTCTTTACCGCCTTTATCGCCTTTGCCACCATTACCGCCTTCACCGCCTTCACCGCCAATAGCCTCGCTTTCAGGCGGTGCGGGCAACCCGGCTGCCTGAGCTGCTGCTGCGCGGGCTGGCGAAAGCATCGCGGCCGGCACTGCAAGCGGCACTACAAACGGCAGGGCGGCCAGCACAGCGGCCAGATCCTGCGCCATTTGCTCGCCGTTGGCGTAACGCAACTCGGGCCGTTTTTCGAGCGCCAAGGCCAGCACCAGGGCAAGCGCTTCCGGTAACTCGGGGCGGTAATGGCGCACATCCGGCGGGGCCTGATTGGCAATGCCGTGCATCAGCGCCGCCATCGAGTCGGACTGATGCGGCAACTGGCCGGTCAGCAGTTGATAGAGCATGACGCCGAGCGAATAGAGATCGCTGCGGCCATCGACCTTGAGGCCGGACAGTTGTTCGGGCGACATGAAGGACGGCGTGCCCAAGACCAGGCCGGTGCGGGTACGGCTGCCGTCGGCGATGCGGGCGATGCCGAAGTCCATCACCTTGAGCACGCCGCTCGCACGGTCAAACATCACATTGGCCGGCTTGATGTCGCGGTGCACGACGCCCTGACGGTGCGCGTAATCCAGCGCTCGCGCCAAGCGAACGGCCAGTTGCAGGACTTCAGTGACCGGTAACAACTGGCCGGGCCGGCTGCAGTGGCTCAGGTCTTGGCCCTGCACGTATTCCATCGCGATCCAAGCGTCTTCACCGTCCTGGCCGGCGTCCAGCACTTGCAGGATGTCCGGGTGCTGCAGATGGCCGGCGGCGCTGGCTTCGCGCATGAAGCGCTGGCGCACGTCGATCAAGTCTTCAGCCGAAAACTCACGCTGCAAAGCCAGCATTTTCAAGGCGACCGGGCGTTGCGTCAGGGTGTCGGTGGCGAGGTAGACGGTACCCATCGAGCCGCGCCCCAGCTCCCGCTGGCGCTGAAAGCGTGCAACTGCCAAAGCCCTGATGGCACCGGCGGCTGCGGGCGAACTTGGCGGCGTTGGCAAAACAAGCGCAGCAACTGCCGCTTGCTTGGCGTTCAGCCCGAGCAAGCGCCGCCAAAAACCGCTGGGCTTGCTCATTTCAGACGATTCAGGCGGCACCGACTCGCATTTGACGAGCCTTCAGCCCGCGTCCGACCGCCAACACCAGGACCGCGCCAACGATGCCAGCGGTGTAGCCGACCCAGCTGCTGATCTGGTCGGCACCGTCGGCCTTCTTGACGACCGGCATCCATTCGGTCAACGCCGGGTCGCCCACGATCATCGTGCCGGCGATCCAGCCCAACAGCATGGCACCTGCGGTGATGACGGCCGGGAAGCGATCCATCAGCTTGATCACCAGTTGACTGCCCCAGACGATGATGGGAATGGAGACCAGCAGGCCCAGCACGACCAGCACCATCTCATGGCCGTTACCGGCCGATTCGGCGGCACCGGCGATTGCGATCACGTTGTCCAGACTCATCACGAAGTCGGCCACGATGACGGTCTTGACTGCTGTCCAAAGGCGATCGCTGCCCTGAATATTGCTGTGTTCGTCATCGCCCTCCGGCATCAACAGCTTGACGCCGATCCACAGCAGCAACAGCGCTCCGACGATTTTCAGGAAAGGCACTTGCAACAGGGTCAAAGCGAAGAAGATCAGCACGACACGCAGCACGATGGCACCGGCCGTACCCCACAAAATGCCCAAGCGGCGTTGCGCGGGTGGCAGCTTGCGGCAAGCCAGCGCGATCACAACCGCGTTATCGCCACCCAAAAGGATGTCGATCATGATGATCTGGCCTACAGCGAGCCAGAATTCGGGAGTCATAAATTGTTCCATGGGCGCGATTTTAAGGGTTTAACTTGCAACAAATTGAGGCTGGCGCTGGGCCAGCTCACCCACGCCTACGCTCTGCGAAGGCACGGGTGACGGCCACAGCCCCTGCAAACCCTTAATTTTCGCTGCGATCAGTGACAAATTTTTGCGTGGTTTTACGCATCAAACTGCAATTTCTGCCGCTTCTGAAACGGAAAAACCGCCCGAGGGCGGTTTTTGTGAGGCGCGCGGTCTTGCGACCAGCAAACG
>JBIIVZ010000284.1:0-4033 GCA_044339175.1 Roseateles sp. | reverse complement strand
TGGACCGGCAAGGTGGCCGAGGTGCAGACGACCGAATTCATCGACGGCAAGGCCCAGAAGGTGACGGCCAAGTTCCGCGCCTACGGCAGTTACGAAGAAGCCTACAAGGACTACGCCCGACTGATCGGCACCAACGACCGCTACCGCAACGTGGTCGCACAGGCCCAGACCGGCGGTGCCGAGGGCTTTGCCCGCGGCTTGCAAAAAGCCGGCTATGCCACCGACCCCGACTACGCCTCCAAGCTGGCGCGCGTCATCAACACCACCGTGCGCGTGCAGCGCGCGCTGGCCTGAGCCTGAAGGAGCTGCGCCATGAGTGCCTTGCTCTCCATCGGCGTGCGCGCCATGTACGCCAACCAGGCGGCGCTGCAGACGGTCGGCCAAAACATCGCCAACGCCAACACGCCGGGCTATTCACGCCAATCGGTGTTGCTGACCACGCCGGAGGGGCAGTTCACTGGCGCGGGCTATTTTGGCAAGGGCGTGAACATCCAGACGGTCGAGCGTTCGCACAACGAGTTCCTGACCAAGCAGGCGGCCAGCACCAAGTCGCTGGCGACGATGGATTCGACCCGCATGACCCAGCTGTCGCAGTTGGAAAAAATATTCCCCACCGGAGACCGCGGTCTGGGTGCCGCCGCCTCGCAGTTCTTGAATGCATTGGTCGATGTGGCCAGCCGGCCGGCCGACTCGTCTGCCCGCCAGGTCGTGCTCGGGCGCGCCAGCGAGTTGGCAGCGCGGTTCTCCAGCGCCGGGCAGCAAGTGGCCGAGTTGCAATCCGGTGTCGTCAGCGACCTCAAGGCCAGCGTCACCATCGTCAACCATCTGAGCCAGCAAATCGCTCAGACGAATGAGCAGATTGCCAAAAGCAACGGCAACGGCCACGAGCCCAACGACCTACTCGACAAGCGCGACCAACTGATCTCCAAGCTGAGCGAGTATGTGCAGGTGACCACCCTGCCCGCTTCAGACGGCACGGTGGGCGTCTTCATCGGCGGCGGCCAGCGTCTGGTGCTCGGCACCCAAGCGCAAGCGCTGTCCATTGCGGCCGACCCCTACGACAGCAACCGGGCCGTGCTGAGCATCAATGAATCGACCGGCGCGCGGGCGCTCGACGACAGCGTGCTCAGCGGCGGCTCGATGACCGCATTGCTGAGCTATCAGAACTCGGACCTGCAGGACGCCCGCAATATGTTGGGCCAAATGGCCACCGCGATGGCCAGCCGCGTCAACGAGCAACAAGCGCTGGGGCTGGATTTATCCAACCCGGCCGGCAGCGGAGTCGCCCTGTTTGCGGTCGGCTCGGCCCGCAGCTTGCCCGCCGCGACCAACGCACGCAACGCCGACGGCACTTTTGTCTCCGACGTCAAGATCACCATCGCCGACGCCAAGCAATTGCAGGCCAGCGCCTACATGCTGCGCCCGAGCAGCGGTCCGACCGCAGCTGCCGGCACCTACGAGCTGACCCGACTGAGCGACAACCTGAAGCGCAATGTGGTGAACGGGGAGTCGATTGACGGCTTCAAGCTCGACTTCATCGGCTCGCCGCCGGGCGCGGGGGACTCTTTCATGATCGAGCCGGTGGCGCAAGCGGCTGTCGGCATGAAGCGGGTGCTGGATCAACCAAACGGCATCGCAGCCGCCGCGCCGCTGAGCGCCAGCATCAACGTCAACAACACAGGCAAGGCCACAGTCGACTCGCTTTACGCCGTCAACAAGCAGCTGGATGTGGCGAAAGCGCCAATGAAGATTGTGTTCGGCGACGCTGACCCGATGGACTCGACCAAGCGCCAATACCAGATCACCCTGGCCGACGGCAGCACGCTGGACGGCGTCTGGGCCGCCGACCAGGCGATCGGCAACCAGCCCCGCAGCACGCCGGCCATCGACCTGGGGTTCGAACTGCGGCTGAACGGCGTGCCCGCCAAAGGCGATGCCATCACGCTGGAGCCGACCAAGTTCTCGAGCGTCAACAACGGCAATGCCAAGGCCTTTTTGAACCTGTCGCTGGAGCGCTTTGTCGGCCAGCAACTGAATGCGGACGGCAGCACCACACCGGGCACCACCATCAACGAGGCCTATGCCTCCACCATCAGCGAGATTGGTTCGCGGGTGCAGGGCGCGACCTATTTGTCCGGCGTGTCGGTCGGGGTGGCGGCCGATGCCGAGACCAGCCGCTCCAGCCAGGCGGGCGTCAACATTGATGAAGAAGCCGCGCGCCTGATGCAGTTCCAGCAGGCCTACCAAGCCGCCGCCAAGGTGCTGCAGGCGGCGCAAACGACTTTTGACGAATTGATGCGGATCGTCTCCAGATAACACCAGGAATCGCCACCATGCGCTTAGCCACTGCCAACCAATTTGATGCCAGCATTGCGACGCTGCAAAAGCGCCAGCAGGCCATGCAGGACTCGCAGCAGCAATTGACCACCGGCAAGAGGATTGCCAAAGCCAGCGACGACCCGACCGGTGCCGCGCGCGCCGAGCGCGCGCTGGCCACCATCGGCCGCATCGACGCCAACCAGCGCGCGCTGGAAGCCAGCCGCAACGGCCTGACGCTGGGCGAGTCGGCACTGGGCGACGCCAACGAATTGATGCAGCAGGTGCGCGAAACCATGGTGGCGGCCGGCAATGCCACCTACAGCGATGCCGAGCGCGCCGGTCTGGCCAACAAGGTTGCCGGGCTGCGCGACCAATTGCTGTCGATTGCCAACCGAGGCGACGGGGCTGGCGGCTTCCTCTTCGCCGGCCAAGGCTCGGGCGGCGCACCGTTTCTGGACCAGGTCGGCGGCGTCAGCTTCACCGGCGTGTCCGGTGCCTTGCAGACCGGTAGCAGCGAACAATTCGCCCTCACCATCGACGGCCGGCAGGCCTGGGAGCAGGCGCGCAGCGGCAATGGCAGCTTCGAGACCGGGGCGCTGCCCAACCAGATCAACCCGGCGAATGCCGCCAAAGGCTGGATCGACTCCGGCCATGTCGCGGACCCGGCCCTGTTGACGGGGCACAACTACAAAATCGACATGGCCGGCACCGCGCCGGCCACCACCTACTCGGTCACCGACACCGACCTCGGCGGTGCGGTCGTCAGCTCCGGCACGTTCAAGGCCGGCCAGGCGATCAGTTTTGACGGCATGTCGATGACCGTCTCCGGCAGCCCGGCGGATGGCGACCAGTTCGAGGTCAAGCCGTCCACCAACTCGCTGAAGGTGTTCGATGTGCTGGACAAGGCGATTACCGAGCTGAAAAAACCACTGCGCGGCAGTGCGGAAATCACCCAATCGAACACCGGCCGCTTGCGCGATCTCGACGCGGTGATGGGCAACCTGCAAAATATCCGCAGCCAAGTCGGCGAGCAAATGAATAATCTGGATGGCTCCGAGTCGCGCATGGCGGGCTTGAAGCTGTACAACCAGCAAGAGCGCTCGGCCGCCGAGGATCTGGACATGGTGGCCGGCATTTCGGACTTCCAAAACCAGCAAACCGGCTACGACGCCGCCTTGAAGACCTATGCCATGGTGCAACGCATGTCGCTGTTTCAGTACATCAACGCCTAATCAGGACTGAAGCACAACCGCCCTAGGCCAGAGGTCTGGGGCCTTCACCAGGCACAAACAGGCCGCAGAGCCCGTTTGAGTCTGGGTTCAGTCCCTACAACCTATCCCGAAGCTCGATGAACCCAAACGTCCTTGCCAACGTCGCTCTTGGATTTGCGCCGCTGATCGACCGTCAACGCATGTGTACCGCGACGCGTCTGACGGTGATGCCCTTGCGCCCGGACGCGCAACTGGAGGCCGCCGAGCTGCTGGCCGTCGTTGCCGAGGTGTGGCCGCTGGGCGGGGCCACGGTGATCCTGAACGTGCGCAACGAGCACCTGCTGCAAGCGCTGCTGAGCCTGCCCGTCCCGCCCCATGTGCTGCTGGAGCTGCCGGCCTTCATGGCCTGCGACAGCGCCAATCGGGAGCCGTTGCTGGCCTTGAAGCAACTCGGCAATCGCCTGCTGCTGAACGGTTGGCCGGCCCTGCCCTTGCCGGCCGAG
>JBIIVZ010000283.1:0-4044 GCA_044339175.1 Roseateles sp. | reverse complement strand
TCCAGATAGTTCAGCGTGTTGGCCACACGGTGGAACAGCACCCGGTTGTCGGTGATGATTTTGTCGGCCTTGTCGAACTGACCCGAGCCGCGCTGCGGATAACCACAGCACAGATAGCCGGGCGGCAGCACTGTCTGCACACCGGCATGCCAGAGCATCGCCTGCGTGGCCAGGCCCACTTGGGAGAACAGCTTTTCCGACCCGCAACCGGGGAAATAGAACACCGCCTCCGTCTCGGCCGTGGTGACGGCCGGGTTGCGGATGATGGGCACGTAGTCCTTGTCCTCGATGTCGAGCAAGGCGCGGGCGGTCTTCTTGGGCAGGCCGCCGGGGAGCTTTTTGTTGATGAAGTGAATCACCTGCTCCTTGATCGGTGCCGGGCCGACCGAAGCGCGCGGTGCCGCCGTCTGCTTCTTGGCAAAGCGTTTCAGCACGTCGTGGGCCAAGCGCTGCACCTTGAAGCCGACGCCGACCATGGCCGCGCGCGCCAGCTTGATCGTCTGCGGATTCTGGGCGTTGAGCATCAACATCGCCGCCGCGTTGCCAGGCCGGAAGCTCTTTTTGCCCATCTTGCGCAGCAGGTTGCGCATATTCATCGTCACTTCGCCGAAGTCGATATTGACCGGGCAAGGGCTCAGGCATTTGTGGCAGACGGTGCAATGGTCGGCCACATCCTCGAACTCCTCCCAATGCTTGATCGAGATGCCGCGGCGCGTTTGTTCTTCGTACAAAAAGGCCTCGACCAGCAACGAGGTAGCGAGGATTTTGTTGCGCGGGGAATAAAGCAGGTTGGCGCGCGGCACATGGGTGGCGCAGACCGGCTTGCATTTGCCGCAGCGCAGGCAGTCCTTGATGCTGGCGCTGATCGCACCGATATCGCTCTGCTGCATGATCAGCGACTCATGGCCCATCAGCCCGAAACTGGGGGTGTAGGCGTTGGTCAGGTCGGCCATCAAGCCGACCGCCGTACCGCCAGCAGCGGCGCCAGCAATGCCTGCAGCACCGGCCGGTGCGCGCAGCAACTTGCCCTTGTTGAAGCGGCCTTCCGGGTCGACGCGGGCCTTGTAGCTGGCGAAGTTGGCCAACTCGTCGTCGGTCATGAACTCCAACTTGGTGATGCCGATGCCGTGCTCACCCGAGATCACGCCGTCCAGGCTGCGCGCCAGCGTCATGATGCGGGCGACCGCCTCATGCGCCGTCTGCAGCATCTCGTACATGTCCGAGTTGACGGGTATGTTGGTGTGCACATTGCCGTCACCGGCATGCATGTGCAGCGCAATCCAGACCCGGCCGCGCAGCACTTCCTTGTGGATGCGCTTGCACTCGGCCAGGATGGCTTCGAACGGCGCGCCGCTGAAGATCGCTTGCAGCGGCTTGAAGAGCTGCGTCTTCCAGGACGCGCGCAGCGAATGGTCCTGCAACTGGTCAAAGAAGCTGCGCTCCGGCGGGCTCAGGTGGTCGCGCGGCAGGTCCAGCTCGTCCTTCCACACGCGCCACTGCTGACCCACTTCTTGCAGCAGGTCTTGCGCTTGCTGGACCCGGTCGCCGAGCAGCTCGGCGCTGGGGATGTCGCCCGCATCGTCGCTCTTGGCCAGCGGCAATTTGCCCTGGCTGAACCAGGCTTGCAGCGCCTCGACCAGCGCCAACTTGTTGCGCAGGCTCAGCTCGATGTTGAGCCGCTCGATGCCCAGCGTGTATTCGCCCATGCGCGGCAGCGGGATCACCACGTCCTCGTTCACCTTGAACGCATTGGTGTGCTTGGAGATGGCCGCCGTACGCTTGCGGTCCAGCCAGAATTTCTTGCGGGCGTCGGCCGACACCGCCACAAAGCCTTCGCCGTGCCGACCATTGGCCAGCCGCACCACCTCGGAGGTGGCGCGGGCCACCGCATCGGCGTCCTCGCCGACGATGTCGCCGACCAGCACCATCTTGGGCAAGCCGCCCTTTTTGCTCTTGGTCGAGTAACCGACCGCCTTCAAATAGCGGTCATCCAGATGCTCCAGGCCGGCCAGCACCGCGCCGCCCGGGCGCTTGGCCTCGGCGAACATGAAGTCCTTGATGTCCACAATGGCCGGCACGCAATCCTTCGGGTTGCCGAAGAACTCCAGGCAGACGGTGCGCACATGGGCCGGCATCTTGTGCACGACCCAGCGGGCGCTGGTGATCAGGCCGTCGCAGCCTTCCTTTTGAATACCGGGCAGGCCGGCCAGGAACTTGTCCGTCACGTCCTTGCCCAAGCCCTCCTTGCGGAAGGTGCGGCCGGGGATGTCCAAGCGCTCGGTGCGCTCCAGCTTTTTGCCGGTGGCGTCGAAGTAACGCAGCTCGAAGCTGGCCACCTCGACGTCGTGGATCTTGCCCATGTTGTGGTTCAGCCGCGTCACCTCCAGCCACTTGGCCTCGGGCGTCACCATGCGCCAGCTGGCCAGGTTGTCCAGCGCCGTGCCCCACAGCACAGCCTTTTTGCCACCCGCATTCATCGCCACATTGCCGCCCACGCAGGAGGCCTCGGCGGAGGTCGGGTCAACGGCAAACACAAAGCCGTGCAGCTCGGCCATGTCGGCCACGCGCTGCGTGACCACGCCGGCCTCGCTCCAGATCGTCGCCACCGGCTCGGTCAAGCCGGGCAACACCAGCATTTCCACGCTGTGCAGCGCTTCGAGCTTTTCGGTGTTGATGACGGCGCTGTTCCAGACCAGCGGAATAGCGCCGCCGGTGTAGCCGGTGCCGCCGCCACGCGGAATGATGGTCAGCCCCAGCTCGACGCAGCCCTTCACCAATTGAGCCATTTCGGCCTCGGTGTCGGGGGTCAGCACGACGAACGGGTATTCAACCCGCCAGTCGGTCGCGTCGGTCACATGCGAGACGCGGGACAAGCCGTCGAACTTGATGTTGTCGCGGGCGGTGGTCTTGCCCAGCAACTTGGTGGCACGGCGGCGCAGCTCGGCCACGGTGTCGAACTGGTCGGCAAACTGTTTGACCGCAGCGCGCGCGGCCGTCAGCAGCTCGCCGACATAGGCGTCGCGCAGGGCCAGTGCCGCATCGCCGCCGGCCGGTTGGCGGCGCCGCTGCACTTCATGCAAGCGGTGGTTCAGCGCGTCGATCAACTGGCCGCGCCGCTTCGGGTTGTCCAGCAGGTCGTCTTGCAAATACGGGTTGCGCTGCACCACCCAGATGTCACCCAACACCTCGTACAACATGCGGGCGGAACGGCCGGTACGGCGCTCCTCGCGCAGCTTGTTCAACAACTCCCAGGCCGGGCTGCCGAGCAGACGAATGACGATTTCGCGGTCGGAGAAGGAGGTGTAGTTGTACGGAATCTCACGCAAGCGCGGCGTGCTGCCGGCGAGGGTCAAATCTTGCAATTCTTGCGGGTGCTGCTCTAGGAGCATCAAGGGATGCGGTGCATTCATGGCATGGGGCTTGAATTTACCGCTGTGCGCGGTGTTGTTTTCAGCGGGCGAAGTTTTCAGTGGGCGAAACCCGCACTTGAACTCTGTATTTATTCGGCTCTAGCAGGCTCATGACCCACGATCCAGGCTCGGGTTTGCCCGGCTGACGATCCTACCGCAGTGCAGCATTACGGCTTCTGCCCAGCCGGCCAAGCCCCCACGGCGCGCCCATGACGGGTGCCACAATTCCTGGCCGGCCTGTGACGGGCCGACGCCAAGCAAAGGAATCTCCGATGAATGACCGGCCCCTGCCCTCCTCCCTCCCCTCCTCTTTACCGTTCTCTTTACCGTTCTGGATCGCCCACCGGGGTGCCGGCAAACTGGCACCGGAGAACACGCTGGCCGCGTTCCGCTTGGGGGCGCAGTTTGGCTACCGGGCCTTCGAGTGCGACGTCAAGTTGTCCAGCGACGGCCTGCCGTTCTTGCTGCACGACGACGACCTCGACCGCACGACCAACGCCAGCGGCCCGGCCGACGCGCGCAGTTGGAGCGAGCTGGCCGGGCTGGACGCCGGCGCTTGGCACAGCAGAATGTTTGCCGGTGAGCCGCCGGCCAGCTTGGCCGCCGTGGCGCGCTTTGTGATCGCCAACCGCTT
>JBIIVZ010000282.1:0-4057 GCA_044339175.1 Roseateles sp. | reverse complement strand
GCCAGCAATTGCCCGCCAACCGTGGCCGCGTAGAGCCAGCGCTCGCGCGCCAGCGCGGCGCTGCTGAGGTGGTCATCGATCTCCATCTCGATGTGGCCGATGCGAGTCGTGCCCCGGTAGATATCGCGCTTGCCCGTCGTGCTGCGGCCCAATTGACGGGCGGTCAGACGGACCTCGATGAAGGGCGTGGCTTTGCCGTCCTCGGTGACGCTGATTTTCACCAGGTCGGGTGACCTCATGAGGGCGGCCACGACCTCGCGCGCAGCCACCTGGTCCATGTTCCAAAGCAACTCCGGCAGGCTGCTGGCCAGCACGTCGAGCTTGGCTTCCAGCTCGCGCTGTTGCGAGGCTTGCGCCACTTGCGGTTCGTACCAACCGATCAACAGGCCGCCGACGATCAGCGCCGGCACCAGCAAGCCGATGCCGGCCCCCGTGGCGATAGTGGCAAACAGGGAACTGCGGGCTTTTCTGCTCATAACGGCCTCATCAGTCATGCAGGTGTCGCGAAGAATAGAGGCAGTTGGGCTTGTGCGCCTCAGGGCTCGTCCCAGTCTTTCCAGTCGACGTCGTAAGCCTCGCGGTACAAGGTCACGGCATGGCCCACCGTCGGGCTGAACGCGCCCTGGCCGATCAAAGCCAGCGTGCCGAGGTGATTCAGCCTGTCTTTGACCGGCCCCTTCAGACCGGCAAACCACAGCTCGATACCGCGTTGCTGCAACTCGCCGTACAGCACGCACAGCATGTCTGCGGCGGTAATGTCCACGTCGGAAATCGCCTCGGCCGCCACTACCACCCGGCGAGTCGGTGTCGGTGCCCGATCGACGGCCCGATGGACTTGTTCGCGAAAAATTTCTGCATTGGCAAAAAACAACTGAGCATCCCATCGAAACAACACCAGGCCCGGAATCTGCCGCCCCTCCGGGTGGCGGCTGGCGTCGTGATAACCCTTGCGTCCGTTGACACGAGCCAGCACCGCAAAGTAGGGGTGCCAGGCATTCCACACCAGCATCAGCAGGGCGAGCGAAACGGTAATGAAAATGCCCTCGATCACGCCGATGAAGGCGACGCCGACAAAGCTGCAGACGGACAGCGCAAATTCCACCGGCCGCAGCCGCCACAAGGCCCACATGCCAGGCAGATCCGCGAAGGACAGACAGGCCGCAATCACCACCGCGCCGAGCGCCGCGCTGGGCAAGTCGCTGAGCAGCGTGGGGGCCCACACCAGCAAAGCGGCGATGGCGGCCGCCCCCACCAGGCCGGTCACTTGCGTTTTTGCCCCGGCCGCCTCGGCCACCGGCGTGCGCGACGCGCTGCTGCTGACAGAAAAGCCTTGAAACAGCCCAGCCGCGATGTTGGCACCGCCCAGCGCAATCATTTCCTGATTTTGGCTGACGTGGTAGCCGCCACGCTGCGCCAACGAGCGCGACAACACGCTGGAATCGGCAAAGCTCAGCAGCGAAATCATCACGGCACCCGGCAGCAATTGGACGATGTCCGGCCAAGTGACTTGAGGAATTTGCAGCTGTGGCAAGCCTTGCGGCAGCGCGCCCAGCACCGCGATGCCACTCGTCTGTGCCAGCCCCAAGCCGGCCGACGCCACCGTGGCCAAGGCGACCGCCAGCAAAATGCCCGGCCACGGCTGGCGGTAGCGCTTGAGCAGCAGAATCAGCGTCAAGCAACCGGCACCGATCAACAGCGACATGCTGTTGGTTTGACCGTTCAGCACGGCGCTGACCAGCGCTGCGGATTGATCCATCAAGCCTTGCCCCGGGGCGGAACCGGGGACGCCGAAGATCTTGGGCAACTGCCCGATCAACACCGTCAGGGCAATCGCGTTCATGAAGCCGATCCGGATCGGCTTGGACAGCAGGTCGGCCAGCAAGCCGAGTCGCAAAAAGCCGATCAGCATCGAACAAGCACCGGACAGCAGGGCCAGCATGCCGGCCAGCGCGACGGCCCGCTCCGGCCGGCCCGCCGCCAATGGCAGGATCAGCGCGGCAATCACCGCCGACAGGGTCGAGTCCGGCCCCAGCACCAGGATCCGGCTCGGCCCGAACAGCGCATAGACCAGCAGCGGCAGGATGGTGGCGTAAAGCCCGTGAATGGCCGGCAGGCCGGACGCCTCGGCATAGCCCATGCCGACCGGCACCAGCACGGCGGTCAGCACCAGCCCGGCCGCCAAGTCGTGAACCAACCAGGCGGGCCGATAGCTCCTCAGCATGACCCAGCCGGCCAAGCCGCGCGGTGAATGGCGCGAGTCAGCCGGAGCCGCAGCAGCAGCGCGGTTGGGGTCGCCGGACGGCGGCTGAGCGTTTTCCGGCTGGTCAACGGGGCGCAATTCGCTCATGCGGGTCTCGTGCGAGTGCCGGCGGGCGGCGGCAATGCACGCTCGTCCGCTGCTGCGGCAGTTGTTTCGGCATGTTTCATCAGGCTCTTCAGCTTTCACTTGCAGACAAAAGCGCAAGTCATTATTTTTGAAAGATTTTGTCTGAAATATGACGGATATAAATAACTTTCCAAGGTTTTGATTTCACGGCGCTAGCGGGCGAATCGCCTTGACCCTGCTGTGATCAGTTAGTAAAGTGGGGTTAAGTGTGAATTAATGGGGTATGGTGGCTAATTTTGTGTTTCAGGGGGCTTCAGCCTTGGCAATGGACGCCAAGGGGCGTTTGGCCGTCCCGACACGCCACCGCGAAGTCTTGCAGGCACTGTGCGCCGGTCAACTGACGCTGACCAAACACCCGGAAGGTTGTTTGATGTTGTTCCCCCGGCCGGCTTGGGAGGGCTTTCGCGACCGGATCGCCGCGCTGCCGATGTCGGCCGCCGGTTGGAAGCGCGTCTTTCTGGGCAATGCGATGGATGTGGAAATCGACAGCGCGGCCCGCATCCTGGTGTCGCCCGAGTTGCGCGCTGCCGCCGGTTTGGGCAAGGACGTGATGCTGCTGGGCATGGGCAGCTATTTTGAGCTTTGGGATGCGGCGTCTTATGCCGCCCATGAAGCGCAGGTGATGCAGTCCGAACTGCCGGACGCTTTGAAGGATTTCAGTTTTTGATCGACATGCAGCCAATTTCTCCCCAGTTTTCCCATACGACCGTGCTCTTGAATGAGGCGGTGGACAACCTTGTCACCGCGCCGGACGGCATTTATGTGGACGGCACCTTCGGCCGCGGGGGGCACTCGCGCTTGCTGCTGTCCAAGTTGAGCCCGCAAGGCCGTTTGATCGCGATCGACCGCGACCTGGACGCGATTGCGGCCGCCACCGCCGGGCCGACCCGGATCGACGACGCCCGTTTCTCGATCGTCCATTCGGCTTTTGCCGAGATGCGTGGGCAACTGGCGGGCTTCGGGCTTGTGCAGGTGCAAGGCGTGCTGCTGGACCTCGGCGTGTCGAGCCCCCAAATTGACAACCCGGAGCGTGGTTTCAGCTTCCGCTTCAGCGGCCCGCTGGACATGCGCATGGATACCACGCGGGGCGAAAGCGCTGCCGATTTTCTGGCCCGCGCTGATGAGGGTCTGATTGCGAAAGTGATACGGGACTATGGGGAAGAACGGTTTGCTGTTCAGATTGCAAAGGCGCTTGTTGCTCGCCGCACAGAGGGGAGCCCGGTTCGAACCACGGATGAGCTCGCCGACCTCGTGGCTCGTGCGGTCAAGACCCGGGAGCCCGGGCAGAACCCCGCCACGCGGACCTTTCAAGCTCTTCGGATTCACGTCAATGCCGAACTTGAAGAGCTAGAGCAGGGCTTGAACGCCGCGCTCGCGCTGCTGGTGCCCGGTGGCCGCATGGCCATCATCAGCTTCCATTCGCTGGAAGACCGCATCGTCAAGAACTTCATCGGTGCCCACAGCAAGCATCAGGTGGATCGCCGCGCACTGTTCGCCGAGCCCAAGCCGTTGGCGCTGCGGGCGGTGGCGCGCATCAAGCCCAGCGAGGTCGAGGTGGCGGGCAACCCGCGCTCCCGTTCTGCCGTGCTGCGCATTGCTGAACGCACCGACACGCCACTCCCCCTCGAGCACCAAAAAAAGCGTCGGCGGGGTGAGTAAGTGATGAGCTCG
>JBIIVZ010000281.1:0-4064 GCA_044339175.1 Roseateles sp. | reverse complement strand
AGCGCAATCCAACCCAGCAGGGTTTCACCGGGGCCGCAAAAAGCAGCGCTGATGCCGGGGTCCCGCACCTTGGCACCGCTCAACATCTTGCCGCCGAAGCCCAACAAATGGGCCGCGTTGAGGAAGTTGGCGACGGCCCCGCCGACACACACCCATTGCTCATGCGCGGGCACCAGCGGGTGGCCCAGGTCGATGCAGGCCAGCACGGCCACGGTGACCGGCGGACGCAAGGCACGCTCGGCGTCGATCAGCGCACCGGCAGCGTCTTTGCCGGCCGCGCGGGCCGCCGCCTCGAACAGCGCCGCCATGCGGGTGCGTGCCGCGCCGCGCACCAGCTTGAAACGAAACGGCAGCAGCTCGCCGTGATCCGGGGCCCGCAAGGCCGCCTCCGCCATCAGCAGCAATTGGGCTGAGTCCGGGCCCGGCTCGACCAAATGCTTGGGGCCGACCGAGTAGCGGCCGAGCAAACGATGCAGCGTCGCTTCAGCGTCGTCGATCGGCGCTGATGCCAGAGCGCTGCTCATCCGACCTGCGTTTCAGCCACGGCGCGGGCCGGCTCGGGCTCGCTGTCAAAGCGCTCGAAGCCGCTGTAGCAAATGAAATGGCGGTTCTTGGCCCGGCCGATCAAAGTAATGCCCAGTTGCATCGCCAGCGCATGGCCCATTTGCGTGATGCCGTTTCGCGACACGATGATGGGCACGCCCATCTGGGCCGACTTCATCACCATCTCGCTGGTCAAGCGACCGGTGGTGTAGAAGCATTTGTCGGCACCGCTCATCCTTTGAACGCCTTGTTCTCCATCACCGCCCTGCATCCACATCCAGCCGGCAATGCTGTCGATCGCGTTGTGGCGGCCCACGTCTTCCATGTGGACCTGCAACTGGTCACCGCAAAACAAGGCGCAGCCGTGCACCGAACCGGCCTTTTTGTAGACGCTGTCCTGCTTGCGCATTTGCTCCAGGATCGAGTAGAGCGTGCTCTGGCGCAGCCGTGCGTCGGCCGCTGCGGGCAGCCGTACCGATTCCACATCCGCCATCAGCGCGCCGAACACCGTGCCCTGGCCGCAGCCGGTGGTGACGATGCGCTGGGCGGTTTTTTGTTCGATATCGGCAATGCCGGCGCGCGTGCGCACGGCCGCCGCGCCGACGTCCCAGTCCACCGTGATCGACTCCACCTCGTGCGCGCCGCCCACCAGCCGCTGGTTGCGCAAATAGCCCAGCACCAGCAGCTCCGGGGCCAGGCCCAGCGTCATCAGCGTGACCAGCTCGCGCTTGTCGACAAACAGCGTCAGCGGCCGCTCGGCCGGCACATTCATCTGGCGCAACTGGCCAAATTCGTCCAGCACGGTGACCGCATGGGTCAGCGGCGCGGTGCTGCGGGTCAGGCGCGGCAAAAGAGGCAAAAGGGGCTCACGGGGCAGGTTCAGCAAGGGCGAACTCATGTGTCAGCTCTTTTCGTTCTGCAATTGCTGCAACTCGGCCAGGGTGTTGGCATTGGCAAAGGCCGGCTCGTCGTCGAACGGCACCAGCACGCAGCGGTGCTGGGCGGTCCATTTGTCGATTTTGCGCTGGCCGCTCTGGGTGAAGCGGACCAGGCTTTCGATCAGCTCGGTTTTCATCAGGCAAAACACCGGCTGCGCTTGCAAAGCGGCCGTCGGGTCGGCCGGATCACGTGTCCCCACCATCGCGATTTCGGCGTCTTCGGCCTCCAAGGCGTGCGCCAGCCGCTGCACGAAATCGAGCGGAAACAGCGGCGAATCACAGGGCACGGTGACCAGATACGGCGTTTCGCAATGCTCCAGCCCGGTCAAAACCCCGGCCAGCGGCCCGGCGTAATCGGCCAAGCTGTCGGGCCAGACTGGCGCGCCGAACGACTCGTAAGCGGCGAGATTGCGGTTGGCGTTGACCAGCACCGCGCCGACCTGCGGCGACAAGCGCATCAGCGCATGCAAAGCCATCGGCAGGCCTTGGTGGCTTTGCAGACCCTTGTCGACGCCGCCCATGCGGCTGCCGCGGCCGCCAGCCAGGATCAGGCCGGTGATGTTTTCTTGCGGGATCAAATGGAATCCTTTCAAGCTAGTTTTATGTAGGGCGGGTCGTGACCCGCCCTACGTCTGGGCTCAACGAACTGCGTTCGGGAAAAACAATTGTTCGCCACCGATTTTGTAACTGGCCACCACCGCCTGGCCTTCTGGCGACACGACCCAATCGGAGAACGCTTGCGCCAGCGCTGTTTTGGTGTGCGGATGCTTGGCCGGGTTGACCACGATCACGCCGTATTGGTTGAACAAGCGCTTGTCGCCTTCGACCAACACGGCCAGCGTGGCGCGGTTCTTGAACGACAGCCAAGTGCCGCGGTCGGCCAGCACATAGGCGTCGGCACTGGCCGCGATGTTCAGCGCCGGGCCCATGCCGCAGCCGCAAGCGCGGTAGTCAAAGTTCTTGTCGAACGGGCGCTCGGCCGCTTTGTTGGCGGGGTCGGTGATACCGGCGGTGTTCCAAAAGCGCAACTCGGCCGCGTGAGTGCCGCTCTTGTCGCCGCGCGATACAAAAATGCTGGGCACGCTGCTGAGCTTCTTCAGTGCCACGACGATGTCCTTGCCGCGCACGGCAGCCGGGTCAGCGGCCGGGCCGATCAACACAAAATCGTTGAACATGACCGCACGCCGCGCCAGCCCGAAGCCGTCGGCAACGAACTTCTCCTCGGCCACCTGGTCGTGCACAAAGACCACGTCGGCATCGCCACGCCGTCCCATGTCCAGCGCCTGGCCGGTGCCCTGAGCCACCACCCGCACTTCGATGCCGCTGGCCTTCTTGAAGGCCGGCAGCAAATGGGCGAACAAGCCGGACTGCTCGGTGCTGGTGGTTGAGGACATCACAATGACCTTGTCTTGCGCCCAAGCGGGCAGGCCGAATGTCAAGGTCAGGGCCAGCGCAGACAGCCGCAACAGAGCTTGCCGGCGCAAAAAGAGTGTTTTCATTTCATATCCCATTTCAATTCCCCCTTGAGAAACAAATCAGTCCGCGCATCAACGGCATGCTCGCCAAAGAAGCGTGCTGTCGGTAGGTCGGCCTGTACGGTGCCACGGTCGAGATAAATCACCCGACTGGCCAAGCGCTTGGCCTGACCGAGATTGTGGGTGCTCATCACCAAGGTCATGCCGTCGGCTTTGAAGCCGGCCAACATCGCTTCGATTTCATTCTTGGCCGACGGGTCGAGGCTGGCAGTCGGTTCATCCAGAAACAGCAAGGCCGGCCGTGTCGCCCAGGCCCGCGCCAGCGCCAGGCGCTGCTGCTGCCCACCGGACAAGGCTCGCGCCGGCCGGTTTTTCAAATCCTGCAAACCGGCGCGCTGCAACGCCTCATCGGCCCGCCCGGCCCGCTCCGGCTTGGCCACCCGGGCCAGCCACAGCGCCAGCCGCAGATTGTTCCAGACCGACAAATGCAGCATGAACGGGCGCTGGAACACCATCACTTGCGCGGCAGCCTCGGCGCTGACCTGGCGCTGGCCGGTGTGCGGCAGCAAGCCATGCAGCACCTGCAACAAGCTGGTCTTGCCCGACCCATTGGCCCCGACCAGGGCCACAAACTCACCTTGATGAACGGTCAGGCTCACCTCGCGCAAGGCCTGCACTGCACCGAAGGTCACCCCGACCTGCTGCAAGCTCACCATCGCCGTCGGTGCTTTCGCTGCTTTCGGCTCGCTCATTGGGTGCCCCAGGCCAATCCGCCGCCCGCGCTCTGCGCCCGCCGCCAGGACTGGCTGATAGCGATGGCCACATTGACCATGCCGACCAAGCCGAGCAAGACCAGCCCGAGCGCCAGCGCCAGCGGCAGGTCGCCCTTGCTGGTTTCCAGCGCAATCGAGGTGGTGATGACGCGGGTCACCCCGTCGATATTGCCGCCGACGATCATCACCGCACCGACCTCGGAGACCGCGCGGCCAAACGCCGTCAGCAAGATCGTCGCTACCGCCCAGCGCTCGTGCAGCAGCATCAGCAGCGCACAAGTGAAGCGCCCTGCCCCCATCGAGCGCAGCTGATCGCCGCCGTCGCGCAGGCTGTC
>JBIIVZ010000024.1:0-13909 GCA_044339175.1 Roseateles sp. | reverse complement strand
CGGCTGCAGGCGCCAGCAGCGGCGGCAGCACCTGCTCGGGCTCGCCGTCGATCAGCAAGGTGGTGACCGCAAAGCCGCCCAATTCGAGCGTCCGCTGAGCTTCAGCCAGTTGCTCACGGGCCAACGCTGACTCCGCACCGGCCATCACCACCCGCAGCGGCAGGCCGGTCAGCAAAGGGCTGGCCGCCACTTTGGCGACCAGCTGGCGCGCGGTGAGGCTGCCGTCAAAGGCGATCACGACGCGCTCGGGCGCAGTGAAAGTGTCGCCCGGCACCACCAGCACCGGGCGCTGCACCGTGCGGATGAGGCTCTCCACATGATGGTCGAGTCGGGTGGTGGCCGAGCGCTCGTCCGGTGCATGCATGCCCAAGACGAACAGCCGGGCGTCGGGCTCCAGCTCCAGCGCGGTGTCGGCCATGTCGCCGCGGCGCATTTGCCCAGCCAGCCGGCCATCCGCCTCCATCAAGCCCGCTGCGGTCGCCCGGGCCTGCGCTGCCAACAGCAGGCGGCGGCCCGATTCCTGCGCCAACCGGGCTTGCTGCTCATCCAGCTCGGTCAGCTCATACAACAAGGAATCCTGCGCGCCCAGGCCGAGCGCCCCGCTGTAGTCGACAAACACCGCGCGCTCAGGCGGGCGCTCCAGCACATGCAGCAAGACCAGCGGTACGTCGAGCGCTTGCGCCGACCAAACCGCCCAGTCGATCACCGCCGGGGTATTGGCCAGACCATCGATACAGGCATAGACCTTGTTCATATGGGGACTCCTCTGTCGTGAAAATTGTGGTCGGGGCCTTGACTCAGCAAGCACAAAAGTCTGCTGCTTCGCATGGCCATGTCAGTCTTCGTCGCGGCCTCCGAGGCCGCGCTTCAACCACCGCACAGCGGGCGAGCGAAGGACGGAACAAGCCGTCGCGTGAAATCGGCAAAAGTGCACAGTAGCGCTGGGGCCGCACCGCAAGATGTGAATCGGGTTCATAAATTTACTTAATTTAAACTTAATAATCGTTACCGCACGGCCGATTAAAAGTCGGGGTCGCAAATATTTTGCATCAGATAAGCGGGTCGCCCGGTCCCGGCTGACCAACACCACCAAACCGCCCGGCAAGGAAAAAGTAAATGACTCACCCTCATCGCATGCGGATTTCGACACGACTCACGCTGGGCTTCGGTCTGTTGATTGTTCTGGGTTTCGTCACAGCGATTTTTGGTGCCCTCCAAATACGCGAGCTCAACAGCAACCTGGATCAGCTCGCCAACAACCGCATGACCAAAATCAACCAGTTGGCGGACTACAAAGACAACCTCAACACCGCGGCTCGCGCCATCCGCAACATCCTGCTGACCGAGGACTCAAGTCAGCGCGACGTCGAAGCGAAGCAAATTGCCGCGGCTCAGTTGGCCAACAGCAAGCTGCTGCAGCAATTGGATGCGTCCATTCGTCTGCCCAAAAGCGCTGCGTTGATGAACATTCTCAAACAGAACACACCCGACTACGACAGCGGCATGGGCAAGATCGAAGTGCTGGCGCGTGCGGGGAAGGCGGCCGAAGCGGCGCTGCTGCTGGCCGAGCTGCGGGGAACGCAAGACACCTTGTTCAAGGCTGTCGATGAGTTGATGAATCAGCAGCAGAGCTACGCGGTCGAGCTGGTTCGTTCAGCCAGCGCCGACGCCACCCGCAGCAGCAGCCTGCTGATTGGCTTGGCTCTGGCCATGCTGTTGATCGGCGTGGGCGTGGGCGTGGGCTTGACCCGCCAGTTGTCCCGCGCGCTGGGTGCCGAGCCCGACGAATTGAGCGCGGCCGTGGCGTTGGTGGCCAAGGGAGATCTCCGCACGGCGGTCAAGCTGCGGGCCGGCGACACCAGCAGCGTGCTGGCCGCCGTGCACACGATGCAAACCGCGCTGACCGCCGTCGTCAACACGGTGCGTCAGGGCTCCGAAGGTGTGGCCACGGCCAGCGCGCAAATCGCTCAGGGCAACCTCGACCTGTCCAGCCGCACCGAAGCTCAGGCCAGTGCGCTGGAGCAAACCGCCTCGTCGATGGAAGAGTTGGGGTCCACGGTCAAGCAGAACGCCGCCAACGCGGTCAGCGCCAACCAGTTGGCGCGCAGCGCCAGTACGGTCGCGGTACAGGGCGGTGACGTGGTGGCGCAAGTGGTGCACACCATGAAAGACATCAACGACGCCAGCAGGAAAATTGCCGACATCATTGGCGTCATCGACGGCCTGGCCTTTCAAACCAATATCCTGGCGCTCAATGCCGCCGTGGAAGCGGCGCGAGCCGGCACCGAAGGCCGGGGCTTTGCGGTGGTGGCGACCGAGGTGCGCAGCCTGGCTGGGCGCTCCGCCCAAGCAGCCAAGGAGATCAAGACGCTGATCAATGCCAGCGTCGAGCGCGTGGAGCTAGGCACCCGGCAAGTGGATCAGGCCGGCGTGACGATGGGCGAAGTGGTGCTCAGCATCCAGCGCGTGACCACCCTGATGGGCGAGATCAGTGCCGCCAGCCACGAACAGAGCCTGGGTGTCGGCCAAGTGGGCGAAGCGGTGATGCAGATGGACCAAGCGACACAACAAAACGCCGCGCTGGTGGAAGAAATGTCAGCCGCCGCGTCCAGCCTGAAATCTCAGGCCCTCGGCCTGGTGCAGACGGTGGCGGTGTTCAAGCTCTGAGCGAGCCGCGCAGGCTTGTGCCAAGGTTGCTTGGCACGACTGACGCAGGCCACACGCCGGACTTCTAGAATCGTCAGCTTTGCTCGCTGCCGGACGCTGCCCCGATGACCTTGAACCAAATGCTTGCCGGCTTTGTGCGCCGGCATTGGCGCGCTTACGCTGCGGCGGCCGTGATGCTGGCCAGCATTGCGTTGCTGACCGTCTGGATTCCGCGCCAGGTCGGCCATCTGGTGGACGGGCTGGTGGCGGGCAGCTTGCACGGCCCGGCGCTGCTGAAGCAACTGGGCTGGCTGGTGCTGGCCGGCGCAGTGATCTATTTGCTGCGGGTCGGCTGGCGTCTGGTCCTGTTCGCGGCGGCCTATTCGCTCGGCCGGGAGCTGCGCACCCGGCTCTACTTGCTGCTGACGCTGCAAGGGCCGACGTTTTTCCAGGCCAAGCGCACCGGCGACCTGATGGCTCTGGCCACCAATGATGTGGATGCCGTCGAGATGGCCGCTGGCGAAGCGATGTTGGCCGCGTTTGATGGCTCGCTGACGCTGATTCTGGTGCTGACCATGATGACGGTCGGCATCGACTGGCGCTTGGGCCTGGCCGCACTGCTGCCCTTCCCCTTCATGGCTTTTGCCTTCTGGCGCATCTCCGATCATGTGCACCGGGCCTGGCAAAGCTCGTTGGCACGCTTTTCCGGGCTCAACCAGCAGGTGCAAGAAGGGCTGTCCGGCGTGCGCACCGTCCGGGCGCTGGGGCTGATGCAGCGCAACAACCAGCAGTTCAGCGAACTGGCCGATCAAGCCGCACAAGCCAGCTACAGCGCCCAGCGCTGGGAGGCGGCTTACGAGCCGGCCGTCGGCATGACCTTGACCACCGCAACCGTCATTGCGCTGGGTCTGGGCGGCACGCTGCTGGCCCGGCAAGAGTTGACGCTGGGGCAATTGACCGCCTTCACGATGTATCTGGGGCAATTGATCTGGCCGATGTTTGCGGCCGGTTGGGTGCTGTCGCTGTTGGAGCGTGGCCGCGCCGCTTGGGAGCGTTTGGCACCGGTGCTGCACGCGCCGCTGACGCTGGCCGACGCCGGTCAGGCCGAGTTGCCCAGCCCGGCTGGCCTGCGCTTCGAGCAGGTCAGCTTCAGCTACCCCGGCGCGCCCAGCCCGGCCTTGCAGAACATCACGCTGACGCTGGCACCCGGCCAGACCTTGGGCTTGGTCGGCCCGACCGGCGCGGGCAAATCGACCTTGCTGCGCCTGCTGCTGAGGCAATTCGAGCCGGACAGCGGCCGCATCCTGATGGGCGATGTGCCACTGCCGACGCTGCGCCTGCAAGCGTTGCGGCTCGGCCTGGCCTGGGTGCCGCAAGAGCCGTTCTTGTTCTCCGCCACGATTGCAGAAAACATCGCCCTGGCCCGACCGGGGGCCAGCCGCGCGCAGATCAAGGCGGCCGCCGCGCAAGCCGCAGTGGACAGCGACATCGAACGCTGCCCCAAAGGCTATGACACCGAAGTGGGTGAGCGCGGCGTGACGCTGTCGGGTGGCCAACGCCAACGTGTGGCGATTGCGCGAGCGCTGCTGTCGGACGCCCCCGTCCTGCTGTTGGACGACGCGCTGTCCGCCGTGGACACCGGCACTGAAACGCAGATCCTCAACCATCTGCGGGATCTGCGGGATTTGCGCGAGGTGCGTGAACTGCAACAAGGTCAAACCGAGCGCAGCGTCATCATCGTCAGCCATCGGCTCAGCGCGGTGCTGGAGGCGGACCAAATCGCCGTGCTGCGCGCCGGCCGCATCACCGAGCTTGGCAGCCACGCCGAACTGCTGGCCCTGGACGGCTGGTACGCCGCCCAGTGGCGCTACCAACAACTGGAAGCGAGCATCAATGCAAGCTGAAGCGAGTGAGAAACCCTGGGCTGCGGTCGGCCTGCTGCTGGAAGCGGCCGCACCGGAAAAATCGGCGCTGCGGCGCGGCTTTGGCTGGCTTTGTGCTGCGGCCGGTCTGGAGGCGATGGGGCCCATCATCGGCAAACATTACATCGACAACTACCTGCTGCCGCGCCAGTTCGATGTGGCGGCGATGGCCTGGCTGCTGGTGGCGCTGCTGCTGTCCGGCTGGGCCGCCAGCTGGATACGTTACGCCCAATTGACACGCATGGCCGGGGTGGCGCGGCGCTCGGTGCTGCGCCTGCGCGAACGGGTCTATGCCCATGTGCTGGCCCTGCCGATGGCGTTTTTCGACAAAGCCATCACCGGCCAATTGGTCAGCCGCGTCACCAACGACACCGAGGCGGTCAACACGCTGTACCGGCAAGTGCTCTACGTGATGCAGGACTCCAGCATCGTCGTGCTGGGCTCGCTGATCGCGATGGCTTGGCTGGACTGGCGCTTGATGCTGATCGTGGCGCTGTTGATACCGGCCATGCTGATCATCATCACCATCTACCAGCGCCTGAGCGCGCCGGCCGTGGCCAGCTCGCGCCAGTTGCGCAGCGACATCAACGCGCAAATGGCCGAAAGCATGGCCGGCATGGCGATGCTGCAAGCGGCCGGTGCCGCACCCCGCTTTGCGCAGCGCTTCGAGGCCGTCAACCAAGCCCATCTGGGTGCTCGCATGGCTGAACTGCGCGCCAATGCCTGGCTGCTGCGCCCGGCGCTGGACTTGCTCAATGTGCTGCTGGTGGTGACGGTGATTTACGGCTTCGGGCAGCGCGATGTGTCCGGGTTGGAGGTGGGCCTGTTGTATGCATTTCTGAGCTATATCGCCCGCGTCGTCGAGCCGCTGATACAGATCACCATGCAGTTTGGGCAACTGCAGCAATCGATGGTGGCGGCCGCACGGGTGCGCAGCCTGCTGCTGGAAACCGCGCCGGTCGCCGATACGGTGCCCGGCCGCGCCATCACGCAGGGCGACATTGCCATCGAGCATCTCAGCTTTGGCTACGACGCCGAGCTGCCGGTGCTGCATGAGCTGAATCTGCAGATTCCGGCCGGTGCCTTTGTCGGCATCGTCGGCCACACCGGCAGCGGCAAATCAACGCTGTTGTCGCTGCTGCTGCGCTTCTACACCGCACAGAGCGGGCGCATCGCTATCGGCGGCTGGCCGCTGGCGAGCTTGCCGGACGAGGCCTTTCGGCAAGCGGTGGGACTGGTACCGCAAGAGCCGTATCTGATGGCGGCCAGCGCGCGCCAAAACATCGCAATGGGCCGGCCGATCAGCGAGAAGCAATTGATTGCAGCGGCCCGCGCGGCCCGCATCGACGACTTCATCAGCGCTTTGCCGCAGGGCTACGACACGCTTCTGGGCGACGGCGGCGCACGCGTATCCACCGGCCAAAAGCAGTTGATCGCGATGGCCAGAGCACTGGCCGGCGAGCCCAAGATACTTTTCCTCGACGAAGCGACGGCCAACATCGACAGCGCCACCGAGCAAGTGGTCAGCGAAGCGCTGACCGCCCTGCGCGGCCGGGTCACCGTGGTGGCGATTGCGCACCGCTTGTCCACCATCCGAGACGCAGACCAAATCATCGTGCTGAACCATGGGCAGTTGGTCGAGCGCGGCAACCACGCCGAGCTGATGGCGCATCCGGGCGGGCTCTATCAACGGCTGGTGCAGTTGCAGGACTTGGCCAAGCTTGGCTAGCTCAAGAAACAAAACGTTCCGCAGTGGGAAACGGTGCCGGAGCTGCGTCCATCGGGTGCGTCCTTCCGCTCATGCCAGGGCGAGCGCCAAGGCCTCTGGCCTTGGCACGAAGCAAAACGTTCCGCTGCGCTGATCCCGCGAGCCCAAAGTTTCTTCGCGTACGCCGGGCACCGCCAGGGGCCTGAATTGCTCATGAGAAACAAACGCCGGGCCGCCCCAAGTGTTTCTTCTCCCCCTCGGGGGGCTGAGAGCTGCGGCTCCAACTCCGCGCGCGCGGACTTGGACGGCTCGAAGGCCAGCGGCGTCTCGATGCTGGCCTGACGCGAAGCGGCAGGTCTGGGGGTGCTCTCAACTAGAGCAGCAGCGCCAGCCGCTCCAGAATCAGTGCTCCAAAGAATGCCAGTCCGGCCAGCACCGTCCATTTGATGATGACGACACCGCGCCGGCGCCACATGACTTGGCCGGTGCCGATGTAGAACACGAAGCAGACCACACCCGCAAAAAACAGCAGGCCGACGACAAGGCGAAATAGCAGCATGGGGTTTTTGCGTAAGTCCTGAGGTTTACCAGGCCGGTGCCAGTTGGGCAAAGCCGGCCGGCGCTTGGGACTCGTCCTCGAAGGTGACGAGCTCGTAAGCGGATGGGTCGGCCAGCAGCGCGCGCAGCAGCTTGTTGTTCAGTGCGTGACCGCCCTTGAACGAGGTGTAGGCTGCCATCAGCGGATAACCGGCCACCTGCATGTCACCGATCGCGTCAAGGATCTTGTGTTTGACGAACTCATCGTCGTAGCGCAGGCCGCCGGCGTTCAGCACCTTGTAGTCGTCCACCACGATGGCGTTGTCCATCGAGCCACCCAGAGTCAGGCCACGCGAGCGCATCAGCTCGATGTCACTGGTCATGCCGAAGGTGCGGGCACGGGCGATTTCGCGTTTGTACTGGCCGGAGCCCATGTCGAACACATATTGCTGGCCGGTGGCCGACACCGCCGGGTTGTCAAATTCGATCTGGAAGCTCAGCGTGTAGCCGTGGTGCGGTTCCAGCTTGGCCCACATCAGACGCTTGCCCTCGCCCTGGCGAACTTCCACCGTCTTCTTGACGCGCAAGAACTTCTTGGCCGCGTCTTGCTGTTGGATGCCGGCGCTTTGCAGCAGGTAGACAAAACTGGCGGCCGAGCCGTCGAGTATCGGCACCTCGTCGGCATTGATGTCCACATACAAATTGTCCAACCCCAAGCCCGCGCAGGCCGACAGCAGGTGCTCGATCGTCTGCACCTTGGGCGCGCCAGGGTCGCCGCCGGGGCTGATGGTGGTGGCCATGCGGGTGTCGCAGACCGTGTCGGTACGCACGGGGATATCGACAGGCTGGTTCAGGTCGACTCGGCGGAACACGATGCCGGTGTCGATGGCAGCCGGGCGCAGCGTCAATTCGACCCGCTGGCCGCTGTGGATGCCCACGCCCACAGCGCGCGTCAAGGACTTCAAGGTTCGTTGTTTCAACATGGCCTGATTCTCGGTGATTAGCTGAGCGGGTGCTGATCAGGGAGGCTGTGCCGCAGCACCGGCAAGCGCAAGCTCAAGCGCGTACCGTTGCCGGGGCTTGACTCGATGCTCAAGGAACCGCCGAGCCGCTGCGCCCGCCGCAGCTGACTTTTCAGGCCGCGGCCGCGCTGGGCGTTGTCGACATCGAAACCGTCGCCGTCGTCCTCCACGCGGATCTCCACATAACTGCCGTGATGCCGAGTCACCATGCGCACCCGGTTGGCGCGGGCATGCTTGAGCACATTGGTCAGGGCCTCTTGCATCAGGCGCAACACATGCAGCGCATCGGGCGGCTCCAGCCAGGTCAGCGGCGGCAGATCTTGCACATCCCATTCCAGCGTCAGCCCGCCCACCTGCAACCGCTTGCCCAATCGGTAGCGCATCGTCGCCAGCAAGGACACCAGGTCGTGGCCGACCGGTTCCAACGAATCGATCACCAAGCGCAAATCGTCTACACATTCACGCAGCACCTCAACCACTTGGTTCTGCTCCATGCTGCCCTGCTCCACCGCCACCATGGCCGACAGCAGCGACGAACCCAGCCCATCGTGCATGTCCTGCATCAGGCGCTGGCGTTCGACCAGCAAGTACTGTTGGCGCTCGACCTCGCGCACACCGGCAAAGTGCTGATGCAAGGCCACACTTTGGTCTTGCAAGCGCTGGATCAACGCGGCAGTCAAATGGTCCACCTGCTCAAGCGCCTCGACATAACGACGTTGTACCGCGTACAAAAAACTCACCACCGAAGCCAAGCAAGCGAAGGGCATCAAATAGAGGTGGGCAGGCCAAGCCCAACCGCTCAGCAGCGCCAAGTCATGCAGCCCAAGAACGGCGGTCAGCCCCAGGCTCAGCGCGATCACGCTCAATTCTCGGCTGCCCTCGCGCCAAGCCAACACGGCAATGAAGAGTGTCGCCAAGACGGCGGCTGCGGCGTTGCCCGAGTGCAGGAGCACCGAGTTATCGAGCAGCAGCCGCCAGAACGGCATGGCCGCCACGCTGCTGAGGCCGACCATCGCCACCAGACTGCGCTCGAACAGCAACCACCGGCGCGGCATGAAGTGCAGCGCAAACAGAACGGTCAACAGCAGGACCCAGGACATCGACACCTGGGTCAACCAGCCGAACCACTCGAATGCCCAGCGGCCACGCGGTGCCTCCACAAAGTCGTGCAGATTGCGCAAGCACCACGCCACCGCCAACAACGCGAACAGCAAATAGGCCGACTCCTTGCGGCGGCGAACCCAAAGCGCCAAGGAAAAAAGGCCCAGTATCAGCAGCAGCAAGCCAGTCGCTTGCGACACCCCGGTCTGCACCGCCCAACGCAGTTCTTGCTTGGACGGTGCCTCCGCCGCCAGGCCCAGGTCGGCGGGCGGGTTGGTAACAGGCTCATGCTGGGCTAACGGTAGTGGCGTAACACTGCCTTGGCTTGAAATGGAACTGGAACTGGGGCTAGAGCTTTGCGGCTCGGGCAGGCGCTGTGCCAGTGCCGTTGAGGTGGCGGCAAGCCACAGCGCGGCCAGAAACAGCCACGGCCACAGCCTTGGCCAAACCGATCGGGCATGAAAAAAGCCCGGTCGACGAGAACGAACTCTCATCGGGCCGAGCTTTCAATTTGCCCTGATTGAACCCAGCCCACAGCGGGGCCTGGCATCAATCGGCTTGCTTGCGCAAGAACGCGGGGATTTCGATTTCGTCCATGCCGTTCGACGACAGCGCTTCTACCTTGGCTGCCGCCGTGCGACCGTGACGCCACACACTGGGCACGCTCATGCCGGCAAAGTCGTTGCCGCCGTGGCTGCTGCTGCCGTGGCCTGCGGCCATCACCGACGTCGCAGACATACCGAGCGACTGCGTCAGCACCGGCATATTGTCGGTACCGGTACGCAACTGCTGCGGCTGCACCACCGACAACGCCGCTTGCTGACGCGTGCGCTGCGACGACAGACCGGTCGCGATCACCGTGACGCGCAGCGCGTCGCCGAGGCTTTCGTCATAGGCCGTGCCGTAAATGATGTGCGCTTCTTCGGAAGCGTAACGCTTGATGGCGTTCATCGCGTTGCGGGACTCGCTCAACTTGAAGGTGTTGCGATTGGCCGCAATCAGCACCAGCACGCCGCGCGCGCCGGACAGATCGATACCTTCCAACAACGGGCAAGCAACGGCCGCTTCGGCCGCCTTGGCCGCACGGTCCGGGCCGCTGGCTTGCGCCGTGCCCATCATCGCCTTGCCGGGCTCCATCATCACCGTCTTGACGTCTTCGAAGTCGACGTTGACCAAGCCAGGAATATGAATAATGTCTGAAATGCCGCCAACAGCGTTCTTCAGCACGTCATTTGCATGCGCAAATGCTTGATCTTGGGTGACGTCGTCGCCCATCACATCGAGCAATTTGTCGTTCAACACCACGATCAGCGAGTCGACATTGGCCTCGAGTTCGGCCAAGCCGGCGTCGGCAGCCTTGGATCGGCGACCGCCCTCGAACTCGAACGGCTTGGTCACCACGCCGACGGTCAGGATGCCCATCTCTTTGGCCAAGCGTGCGATCACCGGTGCCGCACCGGTGCCCGTACCGCCACCCATGCCGGCAGTAATGAACAACATGTGCGCGCCCTGAATCGCTTCACGGATGCGCGCTTCGGCTTCTTCGGCCGCCGCCCTACCCACTTCAGGTTTGGCACCTGCGCCCAAGCCTGAGGTACCCAACTGCAACAGTTGGTTGGCTTTGGAGCGGTTCAATGCCTGCGCATCAGTGTTCGCGCAGATGAATTCGACACCGGTCACGCCTTGAGCAATCATGTGCTCCACCGCGTTGCCGCCGCCACCGCCCACACCAATCACCTTGATTTGAGTGCCCTGGTCAAACTCTTCGATCATCTCGATCGCCATATAAATTCTCCTTAATCAATTGTGCCGTTGCCAACCGCGAAAATCTACAGGGATGACCCTCTTTTTTCACCGACAGGCCTTGCTTATTGCTAGTTTAAATCGTTTACCCTGCTGTCTGAGCTGCCTATAAGCGCTGAATGGGGCAGTCTATAAAAAAATGTGTAAGCACATGTTTGAAATGCCTCGAAAAACTAGAAATTTCCTAAAAACCAATCTTTTGCGCGTCCGAACATCGTTTTCATCGATCCCGCTTGTTGCGCTGCTTTCAAACCTCGGGTGCGTGAAAGCCTGGCCTCTTCCAACAAACCCATCACCGTGGCCGAGCGCGGGTTGGCCACCATGTCCGACAAAGCGCCGTGATACGTCGGGTTACCCCGCCGTACCGGTTTCAGAAATATGTCCTCGGCCAGTTCCACCATACCGGGCATCACCGCCGAACCACCGGTCAGGACAATCCCCGAGGACAGCAATTCTTCATAACCGCTTTCGCGTATGACTTGCTGCACCAACGAGAATATTTCTTCTACGCGGGGTTCGATCACACCGGCCAACGCTTGTTTTGACAACATCCGCGGCGCGCGGTCGCCCAAACCAGGCACTTCCACTTGATCGGCCGGGTCGGCCAGCAGTTGTTTGGCAACGCCGTGCTCGACCTTGATTTCCTCGGCGTCCTTGGTCGGGGTGCGCAAAGCCATCGCAATATCGCTGGTGATCAAGTCGCCGGCAATCGGTATGACGGCGGTATGACGGATCGATCCGCCGGTAAAAATGGCCACATCGGTGGTACCTGCGCCGATGTCGACGATGGCCACGCCCAAATCACGCTCGTCCGGCGTCAAGACGGCCAAACTCGAAGCGCTCGGATTGAGCACCAGTTGATCCACCTCCAGACCACAGCGGCGCACGCACTTGACAATATTCTCGGCTGCACTTTGGGCACCGGTCACGATATGAACCTTGACCTCCAAACGGCCACCGCTCATGCCGATCGGCTCCTTCACTTCATGCCCATCAATCACGAATTCTTGCGGTTCCACTAACAAAAGCCGCTGATCATTCGGAATATTAATCGCCTTGGCGGTTTCAACCACCCGTGCTACGTCAACCGGCGTCACTTCTTTATCGCGCACGATCACCATGCCGGTGGAGTTTTGCCCACGGATATGACTGCCGGTAATGCCGGTGAAAACCCGGCTGATCTTGCAGTCGGCCATCATTTCGGCCTCTTTCAGGGCCTGCTGAATCGACTGCACGGTCGCGTCGATATTCACCACCACCCCGCGCTTGAGTCCGGTAGACGGGGCCACACCGAGACCAGCGATGCGCAACTCGCCATTCCCCAGCACTTCGGCCACGACGGCCATGATTTTGGCGGTGCCAATATCCAGCCCAACGACCAAATCCTTATATTCCTTGGCCATGCTCGTCCTTAGTTTCTTTTAGAAGCGCCATTCAATCCGGGTTTAACCGGATTGGGTGTTGTTGTTATTCCGCGTAGCCGCACCGCATACCCGTCGGCATGTCGCAAGTCGGCGCTCAGCAGAGCGGTTTTGTAGCGCGAGGTAATTTGCGTGATCGAGCCTGCGAACTGGCCGAAACGGGCCAGCAATTCGTCCTCGCTGCCGCGCCCCAGTTCGAGCACGGCACCCTTTTCAAAGGTCAGCCGCCAAGAGCCGCGGCCGGACAGATCGAGCCGTTCGATGCGATCGCCCAGCCCGGTGCTGGCTGCTTGCAAGCGCTGCCACATGTGCAACATGGCGGCGGACGAGCCAGCGGGGCCCGCCAATTCGGGCAGATCTTCGTCTTCCACATCACCGAGGTTGGCCTGAAACACCTCGCCAAAACTGTTGACCAGGGCGCGCTCACTGCTGGCGTCACTTTGCGCGTCGGCCCCTTCGACCTTGGTTTCCCAGTAGGCCGCCGGCCGGTGCTCTTCCAACTTGACGCGCAGCCGGTTCGGCCAAACGCGCTGCACGGTCGCGTTGCGCACCCAGGGCACCGCCTCGAACGCCTTCTGCCCGGCGAACAGACTCATGCTCAAAAACGTACCCGACAAACTCGGCAAGGCATTGGCCCGCAGTGACGCAGCGCTGTTGCGCGTCACGTCGCCCTCAATCTGTATCGCCCGGAAGGCAAACACCGGCAAGCGCGTGACCCAGCCCAACAACACCGCCAAGGCCAACAAAAGTAGGCCGCTGACCAGCACCGCCGACAGCGCATTCATCAGGCGGATGTCCGGTGGCAATGGAGTGGCGAGGCGGGCGGCGCGCATTTTCAGCTCTATTTGGATGCGTTGTGATCAGAAACAGCGGCATCCAGCCGGGCCTGCGAGAGCAAATACAGGCACAACTGTTCGTAGGAAATACCCGCCGCCTTGGCCGACATCGGCACCAGCGAATGCGAGGTCATACCCGGCGAGGTGTTCATTTCCAGCAAAAATGGCTTGCCGTCGCTGGCGCGCAGCATCAAATCGGCGCGCCCCCAACCGCGGCAACCGAGCGAGCGATAGGCCGCCACCACCAGCGCGCGGACTTCAGCTTCCTGGCTTTCGCTCAGCGAGCCGATCAGGTATTGGGTGGTGTCGGTGAAGTATTTGTTCTGGTAGTCGTAGTTGCCGCCGGCCGCGTCGATGCGAATCACCGGCAAGGCCACGGCGCTTTCGCCGCTGCCCAGCACGGGGCAGGTCAACTCGGGGCCTTGGATGAATTCCTCGCACAGCACTTCATCGTCGTACTGCGCGGCCAGCGCCACTGCAGCGTGCATTTGCGAGGCGGCTTCAACTTTGGAAATGCCGATCGATGAGCCTTCGTGAGGCGGCTTGACGAACAGCGGCAAGCCGAGTTGCGCCGCTACTTGCTCGCAAGCCTCGCGGCCGCTGTCGGCGCGCTTGAGCTTCAAGTAGCGCGGCGTGCTCAGACCGTCGGCCAGCCAGAGTCTCTTGGTGGTGATCTTGTCCATCGCCACGCTTGAGGCCATCACGCCCGAGCCGGTGTAGGGAATGCCGAGCAATTCCAGCGCGCCCTGGACCGTGCCGTCTTCACCAAAGCGGCCGTGCAGGGCAATGAAGCAGCGTGCAAAACCGGCCTGCTTCAGCTCGTGCAAGCCGCGCTCGGCCGGATCAAACGCCTGCGCGTCCACGCCTTGCGACAACAGTGCAGCCAAGACACCGGCACCGGACATCAGCGACA
>JBIIVZ010000280.1:0-4102 GCA_044339175.1 Roseateles sp. | reverse complement strand
ATCGTCGGTGCCAGTGGGTAAGCCGGCAGACCGTGGCGGCGGCTGGCCACCATCAGCTCAATTTGCAGCGAGCCCTTGCGGCCGGGCAGAAAAACTTGCGGTGCCAGTTGCTCGGGCGTCACTTTGACACCGCTCGTCTGCAACAGCGTGGCCAGCGCGGCCGGCCCGCATTCGAAATCTTCCTGGGGGAAAAAGGGTGTGCTGTTCAGCAGCACTTGGTCGGGCAGGTCGGCGGGCCATTGCTGGTTCAGCCGCTGGACCTGCGGCGTGACGCAGCCGGTCAGTAACAAAAGCAACAAGATCGCGCCAATAAAAAGCCCCGCCAAAGCGGGGCTGTTCACAGGGCGCTTGTTGGGTAGTTCAGCGATCACCGAACCGAACGGGTGAAGGGGAAGACCTTCGTCAGGCCCAGCACGTCGGTGACGAGCAGCACGATGAAGACGGTGAACAACACCCCGATCACCTCGCCGCCGGCCGGTGCCGTGTCAATCTTGCCGGCCAACTGGGTGATTTCAGCGTCGGACATGGCGTTGACGCGAGCTGCTGCTGCGCCTTGGTCCACGCCTTGCTGCACCATCGCCAATTGCACATCGTCGCGGGCAAAGAAGGTGTTCACGCGGGCACGGTTGGCCTCGGCAAACTGGACTTCTTGCGTCGTCACAAGCGAGTCGGTCGGGACGATGGCCGCTTGGGCGCTCATCGGCAGGCCCATCAGCGTGCAAGACACCATCAGTGTCGAGGCAATAAAGCGTCGGGCAAGTTTCATGAAATTCTCCAGGTTGAGCGCGAAGTGTAGATCGGACTATTTGACGCTCTGCGGCGTGCCGTGCGGGCGCTCATTTATCGGCCAGAATCGCTCACCCAAGCAAACGGCTAAAAATCATGCGGAAGTTCCAGATTTCATTCGGTGGCATGTTGCTCGGCTTGTGCCTTGGCGGCGTCTTGTTGAGCAACCCGCTGGCGGCCATAGCGCAGGCCGAGGCTTGCTACGTGGCCAAAGATGCCGACGGTGTTTTCGCCGGCAAGCGTTTGCTGCCGGTGGCCTTGGCGGACGCTGACGCAGCGGCCGGTCAGCCGCAGTTGACGAATGCGCAGTTCTCGGGCGTCAAGCGCTGCTATGCCAAGGCTAATCAGCGCACGGCCGGCTTCCAGGGCGGCATGGAGTTGGGCTTGCGAACCGATGGTGCTGGGCGGGTCAACCGGGTGTCGGTGTTGCAGATGGAGCACAACGACAACGCTTTCAGTGCCTGCGTGGCGCAATTGGCCTGCACATGGCAGGTCGCCAATTTGCCGGCTGACGGGCAGGCGCATCTGAGTTTTGCGCTGGGCATGAAGGAAACCGTCGATCGGCCTGATTTCCTCGACCCGCGCAAGGTGAAGGATTCGCAAGCTTACAAATAAGCGCCGGCCGGGTGCCACAATTCCGCCATGAGCATTCCACGTGTCCGCATCCAGACCGAAGATTTTGACCTCAGCGCGGAGACGCTGGCGCTGCGAGCGGCCGACGGCGGCATCGGCGCGGTGGTCGCTTTCGTCGGTACCGTGCGTGAAGCCAGCCACGGGCAGGACGTCAGCCGCATGGAGCTGGAGCATTACCCCGGCATGACCGAAAGCTCGATTGAATCGATGATCGCCGCTGCTGAAGCGCGCTTCGACATCCGGGCCGTCAGCATCATCCACCGGGTTGGCAGCTTGGCCGCGCTGGAGCAGATCGTGCTGGTGCTGGTGGCCTCTGCCCATCGCGGGCAGGCCTTTCAAGCCTGCGAGTTCTTGATGGATTATTTGAAAACCCAAGCGCCGTTCTGGAAGAAAGAGCACACGCCCGAGGGCGCACATTGGGTCGATGCACGGGTGGCCGACGATGCGGCGCTGGCGCGCTGGGGCTTGAGCTCCGGCAACGCGGGCGAGGCTTTGCTTCCCTGAGCAGCAGTTTGTCGATGTCCATCAACTTCACACAAGCGGCGGCGGTGGCCGGCGGTGCCGCCCTCGGCGCGCTGGCACGCTGGGGTGCCGGTCTGGCGCTGAACAGCTTGTGGGCGGGGTTTCCGCTGGGCACGTTGTTGGTCAACTGCCTGGGCGGCTTGCTGATCGGCGGTGCGATCCAGTGGTTTTCTCGCTGGCCCGACGATATGTTGCGCTTGTTTTTGGTCACTGGCGCGCTCGGTGGCTTCACTACTTTTTCCTCCTTTTCGGCCGAGTCGCTAGGCTTGCTGCAACGCGAGCAGTGGGGTTTGGCTTTGCTGCACTCGGGTGCGCATTTGCTGGGTGCCCTGGCCTGCACGGCGCTGGGTTTTGCGCTGGCTCGTTACCTGCTGCGCGGCTAAATTGATTGTGTTTTCCCCGTCTCGGGGATTTCCCGCGTAAGTAACCCGCTATCACCTAGAGCGCGAATGCGGGTGTAACACTGAGTGCAAGCTGGGCATCCTCTGAAGCCCGGATGACACGACAGGAGACACCTCATGCGCATCATTCCCATTGGTTTGGTTCCATCGCTTGGCGGCGCTGCTTGCGGCGACGAGAGCGGCGAAGTTCCCAAGCTCGATCTGCCGCTGGCGCGGCGCGAATTCCTCAAGGGCACCGGCCTGCTGATGGGCACGATTGCCGCCGGCTCGGTGCTGGCGGCCTTGGCCCCGTCACCGGTCTGGGCGCTGGAGCTGAAGGCGCTCAGCAAGGCCGAGGGCGAAGGTCTGATGGCGATGGGCCGGGTGCTCTACCCGCACAAGAAGCTGCCCGACGCGGTCTACGCCTTGCTGGTCAAAGACCTCGATGCCAAGGCGGTCGGCGATGCTGCTGCGGCGACGCAACTGCGTGCAGGCTTGGCGGCGCTGAACCAGGCGGCCGGAGGCAATTTCATCAAAGCGACAGCGGCCAAAAAGCTGGAAATCGTCAAGGCCATCGAGGGGCAGCCGTTTTTCAACACGGTGCGCGGCCAATGTGTGACCTCGCTCTACGACAACGACATGGCTTTCGCCGTCTTCGGCTATCCCGGCTCCGCATGGGAGAAGGGCGGCTACATCACGCGTGGTTTTCAGGACCTGAAGTGGTTGCCGGCCCCGTCGGCACAGGACAGCCCACCGCCGTATTTCGGCTGAGTAGCAAGGGCAAAGAGCAACAACAACGTCTGCAGCGGTTGTTGCACAGCCAAACATTGAATTCGGAGACAAGCCATGGCAAAGATTGACTTTAGCGACGACGGCGCGGTCGTCATCATCGGTTCGGGCGCAGGCGGCGGCACGCTGGCCAATGAGTTGTGCCAAAAGGGTATCAAGGTGGTGGTGCTGGAGGCCGGCGCGCTGCAAAGCAGTGCCACCTTCATCAATGACGAGTGGAAGTCGTTCAGCCAGCTCGCCTGGCTGGACCAGCGCACCACCTCGGGCACCTGGCGGGTGGCCAAGGACTTTGCCGGCCTGCCGGCCTGGATTTGCAAGACGGTGGGCGGAACCACCACCCACTGGGCGGGTGCCTCACTGCGTTTGCAAGAGCATGAGTTGAAGGCGCGCACGACTTATGGCGCGTTGATTGGCACCAATCTGGCCGATTGGCCCATCACCTTGAAAGACCTGGAGCCGTTCTACGCCAAGGCCGAATACAAGATGGGCGTGACCCGAACCCACGGCATTCCCGGCCTGCCCGGCAACAACAACTTCAAGGTCATGCACGCTGGGGCCAAAAAGCTGGGCTACAAAGAAGTGCACACCGGCAATATGGCCATCAACAGCGAGCCGCGCGACGACCGCGGGCGCTGCCTGCAACTCGGCTTTTGCTTCCAAGGCTGCAAGAGCGGTGCCAAGTGGAGCACGCTGTACACCGAGCTGCCCAAAGCCGAGAAAACCGGCCTGATGGACTTGCGGCCCGAAAGCCATGTGACCCGCATCGAGCACGATGCCAAGGGCCGCGTCACCGGCGTCGTCTACTTTGACAAGAACGGGCAGGAGCAGCGCCAAAAGGCCCGCGTGGTGTGCGTTGCCGGCAATTCGATCGAGACACCGCGGCTGCTGCTGCTGAGTGCGTCGAGCCTGTTCAAGGACGGGCTGGCCAATTCGTCCGGTCAGGTCGGGCGCAATTACATGCGGCACATGACCGGCTCGGTCTATGCGCAGTT
>JBIIVZ010000279.1:0-4116 GCA_044339175.1 Roseateles sp. | reverse complement strand
CCGTTGTGCCGGTCCAGATGATGGGTCGCCTCACCAAGCGCCAACACGCGCGGCTGCTTGTAGAAATTTTGGCTGCGTCTCGCTCAGCAGTGCCGCCTCCTGCTCATCAAGTACCGCCTCAAACACCGCATCGTCCTAGTCCGCTCTCAAACACTCAATCGGCAATAGTCGCGAGGCACGCCGCGCTGGGTAGTAGCCAAAGAACAGGCCCACGCCGCTCGCAAAGCCGATAGCGATGAGGATGTGTTGGGCCGATAGGGCCATGGTGAACTTGCCGGTGGCGTTGACTCCCATCACGCCTAGCGCGGCAAGGCCCAGGGCCACGGCACCACCCAGCAGGCACAAAACCACGGCCTCACCGAGGAACTGCCACAAAACATCGCGTGGCTTGGCGCCGATTGCCATGCGCAGGCCGATCTCGCGCACCCGCTCGGACACGCTGACCAGCATGATGTTCATGATGCCGATGCCCCCGACCAGCAGCGAGATGCCGCCAATTACTCCCAGCCCCACCGACAGGCCCGCGCCGATTGCTGCGCCGGTCTTGGCGAGGCCGGCCAGGTCGGCAATGTCGAAGTCGTCTTTTTTGTCGCCGGTGATGTGGTGGCGATCGCGCAGCAGTTCGCGGACTTCATAGCTGGCTTCGGCCACGCTGGCCGCGTCGTGCGCCTGCACATTGACTTGTTGCACCGCGCCACTCCTGGCCACCCAACGCACCGGCGGCGCGCTGATGGGTACTACAAGCATCTTGCCTTGCTCCTCGCCATTAATATTGCGGCCCGTGCCGCTGAGCACGCCGATCACGACATAGGGTACGCCGCCCAGACGCACCGATTGCCCAAGCGGATCAGCGTCCGCAAAGTGCTGTTTGGCCAGTGTTTCGCCAATTACCACTACGCGCAGGGCTCGCTGCACATCGGTGGCGTCCACCGCCAAGCCATGGGCCAGCTTCCAGTTGGAGATGGCGAACATCTCAGGCGTCACGGCTTGCACCTGCAGATTTTCGTTGGCATTGGGGAACGCAGCCTGCACCCGGCTCATCACTGCGGCCCCGGCTCGCAGCACATGAGGCAGCTCTGCCAGTGCATGGGCATCGGCCACGGTCAGGGAGTCGCGCTGCTGGTTGCCCCCGACTGCGCCGTCATTGCCGACCACCGGGGAGATCAAAATCTGATTGCGGCCTAGTACGGCCAGCTCCTTGTCGATGAACGCCCGCACGCCATCACCCACGCTGAGCATCAAGAGCACGGAGGCGATGCCGATGATGACTCCCAGCATGGTCAGGCCCGAGCGCAGCCGGTTGGCATTGAGCGAGCGTAGGGCCTCGTAAAAGACTTGTGCGGCGTTCATGCGTGGGCTCTTTCGGCCGGCGCGCCATCAAACGCCACCCGCCCGTCCTTGAGCCGCACGAGGCGACTGGCGTGCAGGGCGACATCGGGCTCGTGGGTGACGAGCACCAAGGTCAGGCCTTGCTCCTTGTTGAGTTGCTTGAGCAGGGTCAGCACTTCCTCGGTAGTCTGAGTGTCGAGATTGCCCGTAGGTTCGTCCGCCAGCAGCAAAGGGGCCTTGTTGACCAGGGCGCGGGCAATTGCCACCCGCTGCTGCTGGCCGCCGCTTAGCTGGTTAGGCATGCGGTGCCCCAGCGCGTTAAGGCCCACCTGCTCAATCACCTGCTGGGCCCGCGCACGGGCTGCACCACGGCCGACTCCGGCATAAATCAGGGGCAGGGCAACGTTGTCCAGCACCGACATGCGCTTGAGCAGATTGAAGCTCTGGAACACAAAGCCGATCTCGCGGTTGCGGATGCTGGCCAGCTCGTTGGCGTCCAGGCTGCTCACATCACGGCCCTGCAGGTTAAGTTGGCCCTCATCGCACCGATCCAGCAGGCCGATAAGGTTCATTAGCGTGCTCTTGCCCGAGCCGCTGGTGCCCATCAGGGCCACGTATTCGCCGGGCCGCACGTCCAGGTCGATGCCGTACAGCACCGGGGTGCTGATATCGCCAGTCCGGTAGCTCTTGGTGATGCCCCGCAGGCTCAGAATGGGGCTCGGGGCGGTCCGAGGGAAGCCGCTCACGAAGCATGATCCACGGCGAGCAACTTGACCGGGCGGGTCACCAGGGCGTCGCCAGCGTTGAGCGTGCTGCCGGGCAGCAGCTCAGTGAAGCGGGTGTTGGCAATGCCCACCGTCACCTCGTGCGCCTTGAGCACCTGGTCGGCCCCAACGGTATAGACCTTGTAGACGCGGGCACCCTGGCGCAGACCGGCGAGTGCGCCGTCGTCCTGGCTGCCGTGGGCTGAGGCCGATTTGGTCATCAAGGCACCGGTGGGGGCCGACGACGCTGCCTTTGCGCCCTTGGGCAACAGATCGGCCTCCTCGGGCCGGAAGCGCAGGGCTGCGGTGGGCAGGCGCAGCGCCGCCTGGCGGCTGGCTACGACGATGCGGGTCTGCGCCGTCATGCCGGGCTTGAGTAGGCCCTGAGCATTGGGCACATTCACCACTACCGTGTAGCTGACCACGCCGTGGGCATTGGCAGCATGCAGGCGGAACTGCGCCACCCGGCCCTCGAACTCCATGTGCGGATGGGCGTCCACACTGAACCGGACCGGCTGGTCCTCGCGAATCAGGCCCACATCGGCCTCGCTGACGTTGGCGTGGATGGCCATCTCGTCCAGGCTTCTGGCGATCAAGAACAGCTCGGGCGTCTGAAAGCTGGCGGCCACTGTTTGGCCTACGTCCACACTGCGCTTGAGCACCACCCCGTCCACCGGGGCTCGCACCACGGTGTTTGCCAGATCCGTGGCTGCAGCGTCAAGTTGGGCACGCGCTATGTCCAACTGCGCCTGCGCTTGGGCTACCTCGCGCCGGCTCTGGTCGCGCTGTGGCGCGGCGATGAAGCCTTGGTCGTGCAGGGCCTCATGCCGTTCAAGAGTCCCGTGCGCAAAGACCAGTTGGGCTTCGGCTGAAGCCAGCCCAGCGCGGGACTGGCGCAGCCTTGCCTCGAACGCGGCCGCGTCCAGTCGCAACAAGACCTGACCCTTGACCACTTTGTCATTGAAGTCCACCAAGCGCTCGGTCACTGTGCCGCTAAGCACCGTACCCACCGTCACTAGGCCGACTGGCTGCAGATGGCCGTTGGCCGTCACCACTTGGCTGATCGGGCCTTGGTCGATGGCCTGGGTCCTGAATTGTTCGGTCGGGGTGTCCGCACTCATGGCGGTGGCCCACCAGGCACCGCTCGCCAGCGCAACACAGAGCAAGGCGATCAGTAGCTTACGGCGGCGAAACAACCTGAAGGGCTTTGCTGCGAGTGTCATTCCTTCAACCTCTCTAACCTGCTAGCTGCACTTAACTGGCACGTAGTTTCTATACTTGATGATCTCAGTCCAGTTGCCGATTTAATCATATTATCCGACTTAATTAGTAATTGGCGTTACGCGCCCAAACCGGCTATCGAAAAGGCCGTCAAATCGAATGCTGAGGGCCATTACGAGCAGCTCACGAATGACCAAGTGTGCCGAGCTCACGAGTACGGCGCTCCAGCTGTATGAAAGTGCCGATACCGATAACTAGATATGCTAACGAATTAACCGCAATTAAGCCGTAAACCGCAATCGGCACAATGCCTCCAGCGGCAACCTCTTTTGCCGTGGCTGCCCCGAGCGCATACGGCAGCAACGAAAATGCATTTACTGGGTAGGCGGGTAGTGCAACCAAACTAATTAGTGCGAGATAGATCAGTGCGTGCATTATTTCTGCACGCTTTACAAGCAGTAAAAGGCCGGCCATCGCATAGCCAACTCCGACGAGAGAAGGCACTGCGAGCGCGGCTATGGCGACAATAAACACAAAATCTCCTTTTAATCGGCCTCCAGTCAACCAATAAACCAACGTCCATACAAGAACAAACACGAATAGTCCGAGGAGTACATGCAAAAATGCACGGATGCCCAGTAACTGTGGCAGCGTAATTGGCGTCAAACACAACTGCTCGATTGTCCGCTGTTGCGTCTCTTGGGCAATATCGTTTGACGCACTACTGTAGCTCGCCGAAGCCAGTTGCCAAAGCACAAACCCGATGATCAAAGTGTCTAGTGCCCCAGAGTCAAAATTGAGG
>JBIIVZ010000278.1:0-4119 GCA_044339175.1 Roseateles sp. | reverse complement strand
CCGGGCAATACCGCGCAGTATGTGGATGTCTTCCACCGTCAATTGCGCCCGGTTGAACAATTGGTTGAGCCGAGGCATCAACTTCTTTGGCGCGGCGGGGTCCAAGTAGCCGATCGCTTCCAACGAGGTCTGCAAGTGCGTCAGCATGCCCTGCACCGCTTGCGCGTCGGCCAGCTGCGGGTCGGGCGTGCGCGACAAGACGGCATAGCCGCCCAGCGCTTGACGCCAGTCATAGGCCAGCAACTGCACCGCTTGCGCCAAGTTGAGCGAGCCGTAGTCCGGATGGGTCGGAATCGACAGCACCGCATGGCAGCGGTAGACGTCTTCATTGCGCATACCGTAACGCTCGGAGCCGAACACCAGCGCCAGCCGATGCTGTGCCGCCGCCAATTCGGTGAACAAGCCGCGCGGCTCGCGCAGCGGCGGGCCGAAGTCGCGCGGCGTCATCGCGGTGGCGCAAGCGAAGGTGACACCGTCCAGCGCTTCTTCGAGCGTGTCCACGACGCGCGCAGCGGCCAGGATGTCGGTCGCCCCGCTGGCCATCGCCACCGCCTCGTCCTGGCTCAGCACATCGGCCCAGCGCGGTGCCACCAGCACAAGGTCAGAAAACCCCATCACCTTCATCGCCCGGGCGGCGGCCCCCACATTGCCGGGGTGGCTGGTTTGAATCAAAACGAAACGTGTCATGAAACGTGTCTTATCTCCGCGATGGTCGTGTTTTTTGCTGCGCTGTCGGTGGGCAAAGTCGCCGCACTGGCAGAAACCCGCGTCGCCCGGCAAAGCTCGGTTAAAATGCTGGATTATCCTCAGCCGCGGCATTGCGCTTTTCGGCTGAGGAGAAACGCTCTTTTTTTCAGCCAGTCCACCTCACCCACGTAGGTTCAACGAATGACGCAGCAAAGCTCTCTCCATCCCATGCTCAATGTCGCCATCAAGGCGGCGCGCGCGGCCGGTGCCATCATCAATCGCGCCTCGATGGACTTGGACATTCTGAAAGTCAACACGAAGGCACCCAATGACTTCGTGACCGAGGTGGACCATGCGGCCGAGCAAACCATCATCGAGATCTTGCTGCAAGCCTATCCCGACCACGGCATCCTGGCCGAAGAATCTGGCCGCGAGCATGGCTCACAGCATTCAGAGTTCATCTGGATCATCGACCCGCTGGACGGCACGACCAACTTCATCCACGGCCTGCCGATGTATTGCGTCTCCATCGCGCTGACCCACCGTGGCGTGGTGCAGCAAGCCGTGGTGTACGACCCCACCCGTAACGACCTGTTCTACGCAACCAAAGGTCGAGGTGCCTTCATGAACGACCGCCGACTGCGGGTCTCCAAGCGCACGCGGATGAGCGATGCCTTGATCGGCACCGGCTTCCCGTTCCGCCGTGGCGACAACTTCAAGCGCTATTTGAAGATGTTCGAAGCGGTGATGGTGGAATGCGCCGGCCTGCGCCGCCCTGGTGCCGCCGCTCTTGACCTGTGCTATGTGGCCGCCGGCTACTACGACGCATTTTTCGAAACCGGCCTGCAGCCCTGGGATTTGGCGGCCGGCTCTCTGATCGTCACCGAAGCCGGTGGCTTGATCGGCAATTTCACCGGCGAGTCCGACTTCATGCATCAGCGTGAAGTGGTCGCCGGCAACCCCCGCATCTACGGCCAATTGGTCACCATCCTGGCACCGTTCACCCGCGTGATCAAGGACGAGGACGCCGCAGCGTCAGCGACTGCCGCAGCAGCAACCGGCAGCGACGCTGCAACGCCGCTGTCTGCCCTGGCCGCAGCCGCCCCAGCCGAGCCCAAAAAACGCGCTGCCGTGCGCCTGCGCAAGTCGGATGAGGGCAGCCCGGTCTGAGCTGTTTAAGTCTTCAGATCGCACAACCCAAAGCCCTCGACCGAGGGCTTTGTCCGTTTTGAAATACTCTGGTTGTTTTTAAGTGCTTCACAAGTGACGCGGCAAGCCCTGGACTCCGGGGCCGCCCTGCAACAGACGGTCAACCCTGAGGGTGAGAACTTTTGTAGCGAGCGGTCGTCAGGCTAGGCGGACGGGGCGCAGGAACCGGAACGTACTCCAGGTACGTGAGGATTCCGAGCACCCGGCCAACGACGCATGGCGGCCGCGCAGTAAAAAGTTCTCACCCTCTGAGCCAGCGCAAACAGCCATGCACCCTACCCTCCATTTGCTTGCCAAGACCGATTTCCCTGCGCTTGTACGGGCCAGCCTCGACACGCTGCAAGTCAACCTGGGCTACAAGTGCAACCAGAGCTGCTTGCACTGTCATGTCAATGCCGGCCCGAACCGGACCGAAATGATGGACGGTGCGACGATTGACCTGGTCCTCCAGGTGCTGCGCGCCCGCCGCATCCAGACGCTCGACCTGACCGGCGGCGCGCCCGAGTTGAACACCCATTTCCGGCGCTTGGTCAGCGAGGCCCGCGCGCTTGGCGTCAAGGTGATCGACCGCTGCAACCTGACGATTCTGGCTGAGCCAGGACAAGAAGGCTTGGCAGACTTCCTGGCCGCCGAGGGCGTGGAAGTGGTGGCGTCGATGCCTTGCTATTCGCTTGAACGGGTGGATCGTCAGCGCGGCGAAGGCGTGTTCGACCTCAGCATCAGCGGGCTGCAAACGCTCAACCGCTTGGGCTATGGCCAGCCGGGTTCCGGCCTGGTGTTGAACCTGGTCTACAACCCGCAGGGTGCCGCGCTGCCACCGCCCCAACAAGCGCTGGAGGTTGATTACAAACGGGAGCTGAGTCATCACTTCGGCATCCAGTTCAACCAGTTGTTTGCGTTGACGAATATGCCCATCCAGCGCTTCGGCAGCACGCTGGTGTCCAAAGGCGAGTTCCCGAGCTATATGCAATTGCTGCGCTCGGCCTACCGGGCGGAGAACCTCAGCACGGTGATGTGCATGTCCCTGCTCAGCGTCGATTGGCGGGGCTATTTGTACGACTGCGACTTCAACCAGATGTTGGGCCTGCGGGCGCAGGTCGGCAACGAAGCACTGCCTCATTTGACTGACTTGCTGGCCCACAGTGCGGTCGGCGCTGCAATTCGTGTGGCCGACCATTGCTACGGCTGCACAGCCGGTCAGGGCAGCAGTTGCGGCGGGGCGTTGGAGTCGCCAGCCACCGAGTTCGAATCCGAGCCCAAGCTCAGTCAAGCCGCCTGATGGCTGCCGCCTCCAAACGGACGGTCGGGCTGGCGGTCATCGTCGTCGCCCTGGCGGTCGTGGCGCTGTACCAATACTTTGGTCTCGGCCAACTGCTGACGCTGGACTCGTTGAAAGCCAGCCGCGACGGCTTGGCCGCGCTCTACCAAACCCGCCCGCTCACCACCGCCGTCGCATTTTTCGCGATCTACGTCACTGCCACAGCCCTGTCCGTGCCCGGTGCCACGTTGCTGACCTTGGCCGCTGGCGCCATGTTCGGCTTGGGACTGGGCACGCTGCTGGTCTCGTTTGCCTCCAGCCTGGGTGCCTTGCTGGCATTCTTGGTCGCCCGCTATTTGCTGCGCGATTGGGTGCAAGCCCGCTTCGGCAAGCGGCTCGAACCGATCAACGAGGGCATTCGGCGGGACGGCGTGTTCTACCTGCTGACGCTGCGCCTGGTGCCGATCTTTCCGTTCTTCCTCGTCAACCTGCTGGTCGGGCTGACGAGCATCACCGCCGCCCGTTTTTATTGGGTCAGCCAAGTCGGCATGCTGGCGGCCACCGTGGTGTACGTGAACGCCGGCACGCAAATAGCCGCCATCCAGCGCCCATCCGATGTGGTGTCGCCGATGTTGCTGGCAAGCTTCGTACTGCTGGGCCTGCTGCCGCTGCTGGGCAAGGCCATCGTGGCCGCACTGCAAAAGCGCAAGGTCTACGCCGGCTGGGTCAAACCGGCCTCGTTTGACCGCAACCTGCTGGTCATCGGTGCCGGTGCCGGCGGTCTGGTGACGGCCTACATCGCGGCGGTCACACGAGCCAAGGTCACCCTGGTCGAAGCGCACAAAATGGGCGGCGATTGCCTGAACTACGGCTGCGTCCCGAGCAAGACCTTGATCCATGCGGCCAAGCTGGCCAAGCAGTTGCGGCAAGCCCAAACTCAAACTCAAACTCAAACTCAAACTCAA
>JBIIVZ010000277.1:0-4124 GCA_044339175.1 Roseateles sp. | reverse complement strand
CGCCTGGCCGGCGCAGCGGGTGCACGCACCGGGACTGGCGCTGCCTCGGTGATGGCCGCCTGAGCCACCACAGGCGCAGCAACAACTTCAGCCACCGCATCAGCTTTGGCCACGGTCTTGCGTGGAGCGCGGCGCTTGGGAGCGTCGGCATCGGAGGTGAATGGGTTCACCGGCGCGACAGCAATTTGAACCACGGGCTCGGCAGCCTGCTCGGTTTTCTTGACGGCGGGCTTGCGGCTGGCGCGCGGCTTCACCTCAGCGGCCGATACGGCGAGCACTGCAACTTCCGGGGCAGCCACCACCGGAGCAGCAACCAGCACAGCGGCGGCAACCAAATCAGCTTTGGGCTTCGCGGGGCTGCGCTTGCGTTTTGGGGCAGCAGCGTCGGCACCCGCGTCGTTCAAGGGAGCGCCGGATTCGGCTTTGGGATCAGTGTCGTTGGAGTTCATGCGTCGGTGTGCACCTGTTCGGCGGCGTCAGACTGAAGATCCGGCTGAGCCGGAACGGATGCGCCTGTATCGCTGACGATAGGCGCGGGAGATTTCAAGGTTAGGGCTTATGCAAAACCGCCGTGCCCGAGACAGGCTGGGCCATGACAATTTTGCGTAAATCTTAGGTATTCGGCACAACAGCTTCAGTGCTCTCGCCAGCCGCTTCGACAATCAACTGAGCCTGCAAATCAGCCATGGCCGCCAGCGCTTGCGCCGAAGTAGCGCCCAACTCCAGCAATGGCAATTGCTCCAGACTTCCCAAGCCCAGATCATCAAGAAACTGGCGCGTTGTCGCGTAAAGGGCCGGACGACCAGGGGCTTCGCGATATCCAATCACGTCGATCCAGCATCGATCTTCAAGCTGCTTGACGATTTGCGTTGACACCACCACGCCACGAATATCCTCAATGTCGCCCCGCGTCACCGGCTGCCGGTAGGCAATGATGGCCAAGGTTTCCATCACCGCTCGCGAGTAACGCTGAGGCTTCTCCGGGTGCAGCCGGTCGAGATATTCACGCAGTTCGGGCCGACTTTGAAACCGCCAGCCACTCGCCACCGCGACCAACTCGACGCCGCGGTCGTCCCAATCTCGCGATAGTTCATCCAATACGCTGCGCAGGGTATCCATGCCGACAACATCGGCAAACAAACTGCGCATTTCGCGCAGCGTCAACGGCTGCTGGGCGCATATCAGCGCTGTCTCAAGGACGCGCTTAGCATCCTGTGTGTTCATTGACTTTCGTCATTTGTCCCGATTCCAACGGGTGTTTTGCGGGCCAGGCCTTGGAGCTGACCTCACCGCACAAGCTGGGCTTGGCGGCTTGTCAACGACGCAAAGAGCATCAATAGCGCAAGGGGCGGGGCTGAGAGCGTTAGCTTGAAGAGTAAGTCACCGCTGATTCATCAGCTGTAGTGGAACTTGGGAGGATTCTCATGGAACCCAACAGTCTGTTCAAGCGCTCGGCTTTAGCGATTATAACTCGATCAAGGTGCAGCTTGTGGCAAGCAAGGGGCCGGCAAGTCCAATGCAGCCCATGCATCTGCCAAATCCTGTGGCAACGGCGCATCAAACTGCAGCGGCTGACCCGAAATCGGGTGCGCAAAACTGAGTCGCGCGGCGTGCAAAGCCTGCCGCGTCAAGCCCAGGGCCTGCGCCCCGCCATACAAAGCATCAGCGACCACCGGGTAACCCTTGAAAGCCAAATGCACCCGAATCTGATGCGTGCGGCCGCTGTGCAACACGCAGTGAACAGCGCTGATGCTGTGCGAATTCGCCTCCCCCAGACCCAGCAAATAAACATCGGTGCGAGACGGCTTGCCGGTCGCCAGCACCGCCATCTTGATGCGGGAGATCAGGTCGCGGCGGATCGGCACATCCACCACCATGTCTTCGGGAACGCGGCCGTAAGCCAGTGCCACATATTCACGGTGCACCTCGCGCGCAGCGATCATCCGGGTCAGGGACGTCACCGCAGCCAAGCTCTTGCCCACCAGCATCAAGCCGGTCGTGTCTTTGTCAAGCCGATGCACGATACCGGCGCGCGGCAAGGTCGCAGCCACCGGGTGGTGAGCCAGCAAACCATTCATCACCGTGCCCGACCAATTGCCAGAGGCCGGATGCACCACCATGCCTGAGGCCTTGTTGAGCACCAGCAGATGCTCATCCTCAAAAATGATGTTGAGCGCCATCGGCTCGGCCCGGAAGGCCTTGCTTTCTTGCGTCGGCAACAACTCGATGCGCACACGCTGACCCGCCAGCAATTTGCGTGAGGCACTGTTGGCGGGCAGCTCGTTGATGCTGACGCAGCCACGTTCAATCAAGCTTTGCAGGTGGTTACGCGAGAACTCAGGTGCCATCTGCACCAGCCACCGGTCGAGCCGCTGACCATGCCATTGCGCGTCAACCTGAGCCTCACGCACTTCCGCTTTGTCGTCGGCACCGCCGTCCTGCTCCGTGTCGGGCAGGGCATCCCATTCTTCATCACCGCACGCCTGGGGCGTGGGCTCATCTGCAGGCAAGGCCTGAACCATATAATCAAGGCTCCGATTTCAGTTGGAGGTCGGTGGCCTGCACCGCCCGTTGGGGACTTTAGGGACTTTAGGGATCATGATAGAAAAAAGCATGGAGCGCCACTTGGCGCAGGCGTCCGTCAATGCGGGCTCGCCTTGGCTGGCATTAACCGCTCGCCGCTCTTTGACTGGCCTCGTAGGCTGTGTCGTTCTGGCCCTGGCTGCTTGTTCATCCAGCCCAAAAGACGACCCTAATTCGCAGGCCAGTTTGGACAAATTGTACGCAGAGGCCAAAGAAGACCTCGCCGCTGGCAGTTTTGATCGTGCCATCAAGTCACTTGAGCGCGTCGAAGGCCGTGCCGCCGGCACCCTGATGGCGCAGCAAGCCCAGCTCGATCTGGCCTGGGCCTATCACCGCAGCGGTGAGCGTGCGCAAGCCATCACCACGCTGGATCGGTTCATCAAATCGAACCCATCCAGCCCAGCGATGGACTACGGCCTGTACATGAAGGGCTTGGTCAATTTCAATGAGGATCTCGGCCTGTTCGGCCGCCTCGCCAGCCAAGATATCTCCGAGCGTGATCAACAGGCGTCGCGCGATGCCTTGCTGGCCTTCAAGCAAGTGCTTGAGCAGTTCCCCGAATCAAAATATGCGCCTGACGCCAAGCTGCGGGTGGACTACATCACCAACACGCTGGCGGTTTACGAGGTGCATGTGGCGCGCTACTACTTCAACCGCGGTGCTTACGTGGCAGCCGCCAACCGGGCCCAGCAAGCGGTGAAAGAGTTCCAACTCGCTCCGGCTGCGGAAGAAGCGCTGTACCTGATGGTGCAAAGCTATGACAAGCTGGGTTTGGTCCCGCTGCGCGACGATGCCCAGCGCGTGCTCAAACAGACATTTCCGCAAAGCCTCTACTTGGCCGGTGGTTTCGACAGCCGCAAGAAACCTTGGTGGTCGCTCTGGTGACATAACACTACCGATCGCTGAACAACGCGTGCTTGCACGCGTTTTTTCATGCCCGATCCGCAGCCAGCTCAGACAACCAATCGAGGGCTTGCGCCTCCTCCATCAAGCGAGTCATCGGTGGCAGCGCTTCGCGCAAGCGGCGGCCGTAGTTCATGCCGGCCATGCGGGGGTCGCAAACCACCAACAGTCCTCGATCCTGCTCGGTGCGGATCAAGCGGCCGCCGCCCTGCTTCAGCGCAATCGCCGCCTCGGCGATAAAGAAATGCGCAAAAGCATTGCGTCCAGCCGCCTCCAGGCGCTGAACGCGCGCTTCGACCAGCGGATCGTTGGGCGGAGGAAACGGCAGCTTGTCGATCAGCACGCACTGCAGGCTGTCACCCGGCACATCGATGCCCTCCCAAAAACTGGCTGAACCGATCAGCACGGCGCGCGGGTCAGCCACAAACTGCTGCAACAACACCCGTTTTGGAGCGGCCCCCTGTTGCAACACTGCCAACACGTCGCCGCCCGCCTCGAACTCGGCACGCAGGGCGTCGCCGATGCTTTGCAGCGCACGCAGGGTGGTGGTCAGCACGAAGGTGCGGCCGCCGAGCGCACGGGCACAACGGGCCGCCAGCGCCGCCACCTGCAGCGGATGGTCTGGCTCGTTCGGCTTG
>JBIIVZ010000276.1:0-4134 GCA_044339175.1 Roseateles sp. | reverse complement strand
GCCTGGTAGCGCTGATTCAGCTCGCGGGGAACCTCGCCGGGCCGGCCGTTCAACAGGGTCTGAATATCGGCACTGCGCACATCAGCAGGTTTTTCAGCGCTCACATGCTCGGCGAAGACATTCCACATGTCTTCGTAGACCGCACGGGAATCGGTCGATTTGAGATCGTGGTTCGAGGCCGCCCAGGCGTTGAAAGCTTGCTTAAAGTGTTCGTTCTTCATGAGGATGAGTCTCCGTTCAATAAAACATACTAACCCCGGAATTTTGATTTTCAAGAATTACGTTTAGAGAACACAGCGTCCGGTAACGCACTCCCCTTCGTGGGTTAGTCTGTTTATGAAGGCGTCGAAAGGGCGCGGCGTCACCTCAGTGCTCGGCCATAGTGGGTTAGTCTGTTTTGAGGCACCAGACATTCCGGGCTCAGCCGCTCACCTGGCCGTCGACCACCTGGATCATCCGATCGCAGCGAGCCGCCAGCGCCGGGTTATGGGTCACGAACAGCACCGCCGTGCCGTGCTCACGGTTGAACCGCCGCAGCAACTCGAACACGGCGTCGGCACTCTTGCTGTCGAGGTTGCCGGTCGGCTCGTCGGCCAGCAGCAGGGCTGGGTTCATCGCCAAGGCGCGGGCAACGGCCACGCGTTGCTGTTGCCCGCCGCTCAAGTTGGCGGCCAAGTTGTCTTGCCAGGGCGTCAGGCCCACGCTGGCGATCAACTCGGCAGCCCGGGCGCGCATCGCCTCGTTGGGGAAGCCAGCCGCCCCCAGCATCGGCATCATCACGTTCTCCAGCGCGGTGAAGGCGGTGATCAGGTGGTGGTACTGAAACACGAAACCGATGTTGTGGCCGCGCAGCCGGGTCAACGCACGGTCGTCGAGCAAGGTGGTTTCTTCACCGCAGATGCTCAGCCTGCCGGCGCTGGGACGGTCCAACAAGCCGACGATGTTGAGCAAAGTGCTTTTGCCCGACCCGCTCGGCCCCATCACGGCGCAAAACTCGCCCTGATGCAACGTCAGGGCGATACCGTGCAAGACCTCGGTTTCTATCGCAGTGCCGGGGTTGAAGACCTTCCGTACGGCCTGCAAATGCACAACCACAGGCACGACCACGGGCACAACGACCGGCACAACAACCGGCAGCGCCGCATCCGAAGCCACGGCCGCCGGAGCGCCCTCACCCGCAGCGGCGCTTGACTTCAAAAGATCAGCCACGAATCGCCACCACAGGATCCATGCGGGCAGCCCGCAGCGCTGGCGCAAAGGCGGCCAGCAAGCCGGTCAGCGTCGCCAGCAGCAGCGCAAGCGCGAACAACTGCGGGTCAAACACCATAGGGAACAGCGGCGTGCCGTCGGCATTGCGCGCATAACGCTGCCACAGCAACAGCGCCACCGAACCAATGCCGCAACCGGCCAGCGCGCCACCGAAGCCCAGCAAGCCGCCTTGCAATAAAAAGATGCGCAAGATCTGCCCTTGAGAAATGCCCATCGCCCGCAGAATGCCGATCTCGCGCGACTTCTGCACCACCACCACCACCAGCACGCTGGCAATACCGAAGGCCACCGACAAACCGACAAAAAAACGAATGGCGGTGTTGGCCATCGTCTGCGCGCTGATGGCAGAGAAAAATTGGGCGCTAGATTTAATCCAACTGTCGGCCTCCACGCCGGTCGCCGACTGAATACGCTGCGCCATCACCTCAGCGGCATAAACGTCCTGCACCGTCACGTCCACGCTGGTCACGCCGCCGGGCAGGCCCAGCAGGCTTTGCGCGGTATGCAGAGCCACAAACGTGCTGCGTTGGTTGGCACCCTTGTTGCCGAGATCAAAGATGCCGATGACGGTCAGGGTGGTGGGTGCCGCACTGGCGGTGGCACTCGAACTGCTGGTGGCCGTACTCAGCCGCAGCTTGTCCCCCACGTCAACGGCCAAGTCGCTGGCCAGATCGGTGCCGATCAGGATGTCGGTGGCCGCAAGGTCAGCCCGGCCGCGCAGCAACTTGGCCTTCAGGTCGACGATGCGGTAGTACAACGCCGGGTCGATGCCGGCGACCGAAATCGCCCGACTGGCATTGCCTCGCACCACCAGCGCCGACCCCCCCACCACCGGCGACACCACCTGCACGCTGGGCATAGCCCGCACCTCCTCAACCACCGCCTGCCATTGATCGATGGACTTCAAACGCTGCAACGGTGGCTGGACGATGGCCCCCGACAGCGCGGCCGCGGGCGCTGCACCGTTCGCCGCTGCGCGCTGCGGCCGTGTCACTTGCTGGGGCGGCAGCAGCTGAATATGCGCTTGGGCCGACAACACTCGGTTGATGAAATTGCCCTGCAAACCGGCCAGCAAGGCGGACATGAAAACAATTACACCGACGCCAATCGCCACTCCGCTGATGATGAAGAGCGTCTGCAAGCGACCCTCGCGCAAGAAGCGAATGGCCACAATCCACTCGAACGGCAGCCAGGGCTGCAGGCCGGTATTCAGGCCATGGCTCAAGCTCAAGGGGCCGCCTTGGTCGCGTCCGGCGCAGCACGCACCCGCGCACCCGGCAGCACCAGCGCGGAGTTGACCACCACATCGCCGGCTTGCAGGCCCGCCAGCACCTCGGCCGCCCCGCCGCTGCGCAGTCCCAGACGCACCTCGCGGCGCACCGCCCGCCCGGATTCCAGCCGCAGCACCCAGGGCTCTGCGCTCTGCCCATCACGCAGCGCCGCCACGGGCAGCAGCAGCGTCTGCTGGCGACGCGCCACCTCGATGTCCACCGACACCGTCATGTCCTGGCTCAAAAAACTCGGGGGCCCCACAGCGGGCGTGCCGGACACATCCAGCTTGACCTCCACTGCCCCGGTTTGCACGTTCACGCCCGGGTTGATATAGGCCAGCACGGCGGCAAAACGCCGCTCAGGATAAGCGTCCGCCGAGGCCAGCGCCGGCTGCCCGAGGGCGATCAGGCGCAAGTTGCGCTCGTCGATCGCCACCACCAATTGCACCCGTCCACTGGGCGACAAGGTCAGCAGCTGCTTGCCGGGTTGCACCACATCGCCGACTTCCACATTGCGAGCGATCAGCGTGCCCGCCGACGGTGCCTTGATGCGGGTGTAGGCGGCGCGGGCGCGGGCCACGTCGGCGCTGGCTTGCGCTTGCGCCAAAGCGGCTTGTGCCAAGGCGGCATCGCTGCCGGCAGGCCGCAGCGACTCCAGCTGCTTCTGCGACAGCCGCTGTTGCGCGTCGGCCAGCGCAGCCACTTTGCGCGACTCATCCAGCGTAGCGGCCCCGATAAAGCCTTGTTGAAACAGCTCTTGGCTGCGTTTGAATTGCGCGCTGGCCACGTCCGAGCTGGCTTGCGCCTGGCGCAATTGCTGTTCGGCCACCGGCGCTTGCAACTCCTGCAACTGCCGCAAACGCGCCTGCGCCTGGATCACGGCGATGTCGGCCTGGCGTTGCGCCGCCAGCAGCTCGGCCGCTTCCAGCTCAACCAGCAGATCGCCAGCGGCCACACGCTGGCCCTCGGCCACCGGCACCCGCAGCACGGTGCCGGTGATCTGCGACCCGACACCCACGCGGTGCGGTGTTTCGACATGGCCGCTGGCGACCACCGATTGCACAAATTCCCGCTGCACCACCCGCTCGACCGGCACTTCCGGACCTTCCCACCACCGCAAGCTCCACACCACAAGACCCAGCGAGACCAAGGCGGTCACCCCAACAACCTTGCGGTACTTTTGAATTGACGCAGATTTTTTCATGCCGAGGCGCAGTCTGGCCGGGTTCAGCCACCGCCACCTTGCGCCAGATCAAGGTGGCGGTGAGCGCAGCCCGGAGCGTGCCATGGACTCACGGGAGGGTACCGAGTGGGAGACGGATCGACCGAGCGAACAGCCTCGGCCAACGCTTCATCCAGCGCCTCGACCCAATGCTTGACCGGCGTATCGGTGCCGCTTTGCAAATGGTTGATGCAGCCGACGTTGGCGGACACGATCGCGCTGGGCTTCAGTTCGGCCAGATTGAGCAGCTTGCGGTCGCGCAACTGCCCGGAGAGCTCGGGCTGCAGCACGCTGTAGGTGCCGGCCGAGCCGCAGCACAAATGGCCTTCGTTCATCGCCACCGCGACGTCAAAACCCAGCTCGCGCAAACCC
>JBIIVZ010000275.1:0-4135 GCA_044339175.1 Roseateles sp. | reverse complement strand
GGAACACCATCATGTGGAAGATTTTTGTAGGTTTTGTCATCTTTGCAGCACTCGCACTTTTCATCATGAGCAAGGGCGGTGATATCGATATGGGTGGCGAAAAGCACGAAGTGGTCGTGCCTCATTCAGACGCAGCCAGCGCACCGGCTTCCGCTGCCTCGAACTGATCTGATTTGATGTCTGTCAAGCCCGCTGCAACAGCGGGCTTGTAGGCTGCGCGGCATGCGCACGCTCCTTCGTAGCTTGGCGGGCAAGCTCGCTCTGATTCAAACCGTCTTCTTGATCTTGGCCTTGGCCGCGATCGCGATGACGCTGTGGGTGTCGTGGCAGTTGGAAGGCGGCGCTGGCGCGATCAATGAAGCGGGTCGCATGCGCATGATGGCTTATCGGCTGACGCTGTTGCAGCAGACCGGTGAGCTGGCGGAAGTCAGCCGTGGCGTGCAGGAATTTGATGCGATGGTGATCAACCTGCGCAACGGCGACCCCAGTCGGCCGCTGTTTGTCCCCGACAACAGCAACTGCCGCGAGCATCTGCTGCGGGTTCAACAAGCCTGGCCCATCTTGCGCGCACAACTGCTGCAAAAAGAGAGCCCGGGTCGGAGCTTGCGCACACAGACCGACGCTTTTGTAGTCACTGTGGATCAACTGGTCACCGGCATTGAATCCACCATTGCCGCCTCCACGGCTTTGCTCGGCGGCTTGTGTTTTGGTTTGGTGCTGCTGGTCGTCGGTGCCTCGGTGGTGTTTGTGTCCGGCACACAGGTCTGGATCGTTCAACCATTGCAGCGCTTGCGTGACGGCCTGCGCACCATGGCCGCGCGGGATTTTTCTGTCCGTATCGACGAGCGCAACTCGGTCGACGAGTTCAGCAGCCTGGCCAACGGCTTCAACCAGATGGCCGACGCGCTGGACCGCTCTTACAAGAGCTTGGAGCTCAAGGTTGCCGAGAAGACGGCCAGCTTGGGCCAGCAAAATGAGCGCTTGGCTGCGCTCTACGCTGTGGCCTTGATGGGCAGCCGGGGTGGCGACAGCCTGGAATCCCTGAGCCAGACCTTTGCCCAAAAAATCGCCCAGATTGCTGGAGCCGATGCGGCTGCGGTGCGACTGGCCGCTGAAGACGGCGAGCGCCTGCTGCTGATGGGCCATGCGCGGCTGCCGCGCGCGATGCTGGAGGCCGAGCGCTGCGTGCGGGTCGGTTCTTGCGCCTGTGGCGACCCCCTTCTGACCGGGCGCGGTGCGCGGGTCATCCCGATTCGTGCGCTCACTGGCAGCTCGCTGGGGCATTGCGAGCAGGCCGGCTACCAGACGCTGGTGCTGGTGAGCATGAGCACGCCGCAGCGCACGGTGGGCGAGGTGGAATTGTTTTTCTATGGCGAGCATGAGGTCAGCGAGTCCGACAGGCAACTGTTCGATGCACTGGCCGGCAACTTTGCGGCCCAGATCGACAACCTGCGCTTGGCGGCCCGCGACCGCGAGATCGCGGTCTTCGAGGAGCGGAATTTGCTCGCGCAAGAGCTGCACGACTCCATCGCGCAATCGCTGGCATTTCTGAAGATTCAAGTGCAACTGCTGCACAAAGCGATGGACAAGCAGAATCCGCAGGAGATGCAGCGCACGGTGGGTGAAATCGACATCGGTGTGCGCGAGTGCTATGCCGACGTCCGTGAGCTGTTGCTGCACTTCCGCACCCGACCCGGTCACGAGGACATCGAGCACGCGCTGCGCGTCACGCTGTCCAAGTTCGAACTGCAGAGCGGTTTGAGCACCCAACTGCTCATGTCGGGTCATGGCGTGCCGCTGCCGCCGGATCAGCAGCTGCAGATTCTGCATGTGATGCAAGAGGCGCTATCGAATGTCCGCAAGCATGCTCATGCCCGCCACGTCGACCTGCGCGTGCGGCAGGAGCCGAACTGGCAGTTCGAGGTGTCCGATGACGGGACAGGTTTCGATCAAATGCACGCCCACATTGACGCGACCCACGTCGGGCTGACCATCATGCGGGAGCGAGCTCAGCGCATCGGTGCCACGCTGCAGGTCAGCCGCCGCCCGGGCGGCGGCACGCAGGTTTTGTTGAGTCTGCCGCCGACGCTGGTGCCAGTTGACCCGGGCGACCCTGATGAACAGTGTGATCCAGGTGACTTTTCAGCGGCGGCCCAGCAATGAATGAAGTGAGTGAGCAGATTCGCATCCTGGTTGTGGATGACCACAGCTTGTTTCGGCGCGGTCTGACGGCTTTGCTCGCGCAGGAAGACGGCTTGGCCGTCGTGGGCGAAGCGGCAGACGGCGGCGAAGCCCTGCGCCGGGCGCAGGCCCTGCAGCCGGACGTGATCTTGCTGGACAACCACCTGCCGGGCGTGCGGGGCGTGGACTTGCTGCCCGGTTTGCGCGAGGCCGCCCCGGCTGCCCGTGTGCTGCTGTTGACCGTCAGCGAGGACGAGGCCGACTTGACGGCCGCCTTGCGCGGCGGTGCGCAGGGCTACCTGCTCAAAACCATCGAAGGGCAAGACTTGGCAAAAGCGCTGCGCCGGGTGATGCGGGGCGAATCGGTGGTCAGTGCCGAGATGACCCACAAGCTGGTCAATGCCTTCAAGGCCAGCCTGGCCGCACCGGGCTTGCTGGCAATGAGTGCCGCTGCTTTGGGTGTTGCTCCGGCGCTGGCTCCTGCTGATGTTCCAGCTCCAGTTCCAGCTTCAGCTCCAGCTCAGACGATCAATGTCGCCGCCGCACTGTCACCCCGCGAACGAGACATTTTGCGAGAGATCGCCCACGGTGCCAGCAACAAGGAAATCGCTCGCAGTCTGGGCATCGCCGAAACGACGGTGAAGATCCATGTGCAGCACATCTTGCGCAAGCTGGACTTGAACTCGCGCGTGCAAGTGGCGGTCTGGGCGAGCGAGCGCGGGCTGACTTGATCCGCAGTGGGTCGGCGCAGAGGCCTATTCGGCCCGACGCGCTTGCCTTGCGGCGTTGATTTGGCGCAAGATTTGTCCGTTTTGATAGCCGACTAGTTCTACGGAGCTATCCGGTGCCAGCAGGCCTAGTTCTTCCGCAGCGCCTGGAACGGCCAATGGGAGGATGTTCGCGCCAGGGCCAAGGCGGGACAGTGGCAGACATGGAAAAGAGGAGAACCTCGATGTCTGCAAGTCTGTTGAAGCCAAGCGCTGATGCGCCTTCCGCGAGCCCTGCCTCCGCGCCCGCAGCGCGCCTCGAAGCGATGGCCACCAGCACAGCCAACAGCGGCAAGGCCCTCAGCGTGCTGTTGGTCAGCACCCTGGCCTTCACTGTTTGCTTCATGGTCTGGATGATGTTCGGCGTGATCGGCATTCCGATCAAGAAGGCGCTGGGCCTCAACGCCACCGAGTTCGGTCTGCTGACGGCGATGCCGGTGTTGAGCGGCTCGTTGATCCGTGTGCCACTGGGCATCTGGACCGACAAATTTGGTGGTCGCACCGTGTTCTTCACGCTGATGCTGGCCTGCGTAGGGCCCATCTGGCTGATGAGTTATGCCACTGCTTATTGGCACTTCTTGGTGATCGGCCTGTTCGTCGGGCTAGCCGGGGGCTCGTTTTCTGTCGGCACTCCCTATGTGGCACGTTGGTTCCCGAAAAAACGCCAGGGTTTTGCGATGGGCGTGTTCGGAGCCGGCAATTCGGGCGCAGCGGTCAACAAGTTTGTGGCCCCGGCCTTGGTCGTGACTTTTGGCTGGACCATGGTGCCGCATGTCTACGCGGCAGTGCTGCTGGGCACTGCCATTCTGTTCTGGTTTTTCAGCTATAGCGATGACAGCCATTTGGTCGCCAGCAACGTCAGTTTCACTTCGCAGTTGAAGGCGCTGAAGGATCCCAAGGTGCTCAAGTACTGCCAGTACTACTCGATTGTGTTCGGTGGCTATGTCGGATTGAGCTTATGGATGGTCCAGTACTACGTCGGGGAGTACGGCCTCGACATCCGCGTGGCCGCCTTGCTGGCTGCCTGCTTCTCGCTGCCCGGTGGCCTGTTGCGCGCGCTGGGCGGTTGGATGTCGGATCGGCATGGCGCGCACAACGTCACCTGGTGGGTGTTGTGGGTCAGTTGGATCTGTCTGTTCATCCTGTCCTACCCGCAGACCGACTTCACCGTGATGACGGTGAACGGT
>JBIIVZ010000274.1:0-4139 GCA_044339175.1 Roseateles sp. | reverse complement strand
TCGTCCCTTTTAAGGTGATACCTCCACTGGCAACAAGTGTCCCGACGGACACTGACCCCGTACCGGCCGCCGAGCCGTCCATGGCGTCTATGAGCAACGATCCACTCGTTACTGAAATTGTGTTGCCTGCATTCATCGAGAAGCCGCCGGCACCGGTGCGGAACTTGACGCTACCAGCCGACGGCAAAAGCAAGGTACCTGGGGTTGCTGTGCTCGTGGCTGTTAGGTTGTCAATGGTGATCGAGTTGGTCGCTTGCAAGTCGATATTGTTGGTCTCAGCCTGGGTCTGAAGAGTGCCCGCCCCTATCGTGGAGGTGTTACCCGAATTCGTTGCGAACAAGACCGTTCCGCTGGACAGGTCGCCATCGTTTGCACCTGTGGCCGTATCACTGATGACGATGTCAGCAGGGTCCAACAACAAGGAGCCGGTTTTACCTTTGGGCGCGATTGTGTTGACCGCTCCGCGAAAAACCAGGGTCTGCTTTCCCGATGTCTCAACCTGGCCACCGTCGCCTCCATTGAGGCCGCCGCGCGCCTGGATGCTGCCGTCAAAACGGGTTTGACCATCGGCCCACACCACCACCTGCCCGCCGTCGCCCTTGTCCGCAGCACTGGCATTGATGCTGGCCTTGGGCCCAACCACCGTCATGTTGGCATTCAGCGGCTCACCGTGACCTTGGAATCCCCCTCCCACATGCACCAAACCGCCACCCGCCGCGCCCGATGCGTCTATCAAGGCCGAGTCAAACAGCCCCACCCGCTGCCCCAGCACCCGCACCTCGCCGCCGCGCTCGCCCGCAGCCTCGCCACTGACGTCGATCTTGCCAGTTACGAGGGTGTCACCGACCGCGCCGCCATTGATGAACACCTGACCATTGCGGTTGCCCAGCGAGCGAGCCTGCACCACACCGTCCATATTCAACACCGTCTCGGCCAGCCCGGCGCGGGCCGCCACGCGCAGGTCCACCGTGCCACCGTCGGCCTTGAGCGTGCCCAGCACTTTGAGCTTGGCGTCCAGCTGTTCGTCGTTGCGCGGGTTGAACAGGATCAGGCCGTCGCCGTCGATGTCGATCTGCACCGCGTTGACGGCGGCGGCGGCGATGCGGCGGGCCTCGATGCTGCCGTTCAAGCTGATCTGCGGGCCGGCAAAGACCACGGTGCCGTTGGGCGCGCGGATCACGCCGTCCACGACGATGGTGCCGGGTTGCTCCAGGCCGCCGGTCAGTGCGTAGCGGCCCGGGCTGGACGGGTCGGCCGAAATCGCCAGCGTGGTGGCCAGCAGGCCGCCCACATCGACCACCGCGTCGCGGCCGAACAGGATGCCGCGCGGGTTGCTCAGGAACACGCGGCCGTTGGCGTCAATGCGCCCCAGAATCTGGCTGGCGTCGGTGCCGGTGACGCGGTTGACCAACACCGAGCTGTTGGCCGGCTGCAAGATTCGCAGCGACTCACTGCTGCCGATCGAGAAACTGCGCCAATCGATGCTGGCACTGTCGCTGGTCTGTTTGATCTCCAGTTTCCCCGCTGCGGGCAGGGCGATCGTGGCTGCGCCTTGCACGACTTGACCTCCTTGCGGCAACGCAATGGCCAACTGGCTGCCTCCAGACATCAGTAACGCGGCCATGCAGACCGGCGTCACGAACAGGTAGTGAGGTGTCGAGGTCAGTCGCGGTGTGTTGGACTTGGAGCGCAGTTGGGGCATGAAGAATTACCTCGAAGAAATTTCGGCTGCTCAAACGGCGCTTCAAAGCCAATCGACGCCCGTCCTGAAAAGATCGTCACTCGGAAGATCGAGTCCAGCGAGTTCAGCTAGAAAAACGCGCTGAACTGCGCGTAAATACGGGGGTTGCGGTTGACCGTGTCGCCCTTGGCCTGGCCTTGCGTGGGGCTGGCCGCGCTGAGGCGCAAGGCATATTTGCCGGCCCGAACCCAGGCCAGTGCCGCACCGACGCCGGCATAGGTGGCTTGATTGTTCAAGCCAGCCAAGGTGGTGTCCCGACTCGGGTCATGGCGGAACTGGATCGTGCCGTAATCGGCAAACAAAGCGAAAACCGCCTCCCGAGCGATCGGGCCCAAAAACGCGAAGGTCAGCGGCGCGCGCAGTTCCACCGTCAGCAGCGCACCGGAGTCACCGGTGCCTTCGCCGTTGGCAAACGCACGGACGCCGTCCGGTCCGCCGAGGCGGAATTGCTCGGTCGTGTCCAAATTTTTGAAGCCGTATTGGCCGCGCAGGCTGACATAGGCCAGCAAGCGGCCGGTCACGATGTTCTGGATGCGCGAAACGGCCGCGTTCAGCTTGGTGTAGTTGGGCGAGTCGATCAATCCGGACGGCGGGCCGTTGTCATAAGTGACGTTGCCACCCGACAGGCTGAAGTCGTAACTGTTGACCCCGCCCGTGGCCAAGCTGTCGCGGGCGTCGCCATTGGCCGCCAAGGAGAAGCTTTGCACGCGCTTCTTGGTGATCGACGCGGAAGCTTGCTCGCGGTCGTCGTAGCGCTTGTCGTCAAAGGCCAGCAAGGTGAACAAGTTGAGGTTGCGTGAGCGGATCACCGGGTACAGGGCGAACAGGTTGGCGCTCAGGGCGCTGCCGGTTCGACCGATGGGGAAGGCCACTTTGTCCAGCTCATAACTGACGGCGGACACCGCGCCCCCCAGCCGCAAGCCGTTGCCGCCCACCGGTGCGCTGTAACCGGCCAGTGCAAAGCGCATGCCCGCGTTGATCGACGTCAGTGCGCTGAGCGACACGCTGTCGCCCAGGCCGAAGGGGCTGGCCACGATCAGTTGCGCGCCCACACGCTCCAGCCCGATGAAGCGCGAGCCGTTGACATCGACGTCGAACTTGTAGGCGAGGCGGCTTTCCGCTTGCGGCCGCACGATCAGATTGGCGGTGCCCGGCTTGGAGCCAGGTTCAATCTCGAACCTGACGGTGATGCCGCGCAAATCGTTGATCAGGAACACGACCCGCTCAACCTCGGTCACGGTCAGGATCGCGCCGGGCTTGAGCCGAGCCAGATAGCCTTCCAGCACCTTTTTATCGACGGGCAGCTTGTCGTCCCACAGCAGCTTGACCTCGTCCAGCCGACCTTCGATCAGGTCGATCCTGATGATGCCGGCGTTCGGGGACTGCTCCGGAATATAGGCATAACCGAGGTAATAACCGAGCTGGCTTTGCAAAAAGCGGGTGACGGCGTCCTTGGCATTGATCAGGTCTTCCCAGGATTTGCCGGTGCCGATGTACGGCGCGGTCAGCGCCGCCAGAGCCTCGCGCAACTGGGGTGGTGCGTCTTCGGCCACCGCGAACGCGCGCACGTCGACCAGGATTTCGTCTTCCGGCTTTTGCAGTTCACGCGGCCTGGCTGTCGGCGGCAGAGCGGCCGGATCGGTTTCCAGCGGTTGCGGCTTCGGTGCCAGGTCAGCAGCGCGCGGAACGATGACGGGGGTGGTCACCGGGGCAGTGAGCGGAGGCGGGGCGGGCGGTGCAACGGGCGGTGCAAGCTGGGCGCTGACGGGCGTCGTCGACGCCAAGCCAGCGAGAGCCAGAGCCAGTGAGGCGGCCCAATGAGTCCGTGATTTAAATCCAGCAATCATTGGGGTGGGCCTGAGCAAGCAGGTCTTAGCAGGTTTGAGCGCCATTTGCGCAGGCGCATCGTAACGAGAAAAAATGGCCGGTCTCGGCGTCAAGACCCCCCCAATCAAGCTAAGTGTTTACCCTTCAATCCAAGGTGAGTGTGCTGGACTTTATCGGCTGTCTCAGGAGTGGCCGACGCTTGAATTCAGGCTTGCGTCCCCCGCAGAAGAAGGGTGGCCCTGCCTTGCGCTGCTGCTTATGATGCGAGGCCACTTTTCATGGTGGCCTCGAACCGACCCAGGCGGCCTGGCCGAAAAAGTGTCAGCGCACCGGTGTAGATCGGTTCAGTGAACGGGAGTTTTCATGTTTGAACAAAAATTGTTTTTCGGCAATTCATGTGCGGCGCTTCGCGGCGGGCTGCTGGCGTTCTTGATGGCCGCCAGCTGGGGTGCGAGCGCGCAAACCGCGCCAGCCAACAAGCCTCAAGTGGCCGATCTGGGCACGAGCGTCCCCGACGCTGCCATGATCAAAGAAGGCCTGTTCCCGGAAGACGCTTGCGAGGAGTTGGTCA
>JBIIVZ010000273.1:0-4141 GCA_044339175.1 Roseateles sp. | reverse complement strand
GAGAAGGACGCTTCTTGGCGCTCTTGCAGTGACGGGCCGGAAGTCAAGAACCCCGAGGTCGCGACTGCGTTGGGATTCAGACCCAAGCTCAGCAGGGTGTTGCGGACCAACAGGTCTCGCTTGAGCAAATCAGGCTCCAACGAGGCGAACTGCAGAAAGTACAAGTCGTAATTGCTGTTCAGGCCACCCACGTTCGAGCCATTGCCGAGCGACACGCTTTGCGAGCTGAGCAGCCGAAACGAGCTGCGCGCCATCCGGTGGTCGAAGTTGAAGGTGTGGGCGTCACCGTAGTCATGGCTCTGCCAATCCGCTGTCAATTTGGTGCGCGGCGAGAGCGACCAGCTGGCGTCCACACCGGCCGTGCTGCTGTTGGTTTTGCCGTTGCCGGTGCCTACCAAACCAGTGCTCAGGTAGTCATTGCGTTCGCGCCCGGCGTTGATACCAAAGCTCAAATCGGGTTCGGGGCGGTAAGTCAAGCCGACACGGGCCATAGCCGACATATTCTTGCCGCCCGTCTTGAAGCTTGACTGTTGCCCCGATCCCATCGTCCACCAATTCAGCGGCCCGGTACCCAAGCCCTCGAAGCGCAGGGAAGCCGTCTGATTGCGACTGTCGCCTGCGATCGAGTCCTTGGCATTAGTTTCAACAAAACTGGCACGTGCGTCGTAGGAGGCCCAACCGAGCACCCGGCCCTTCACGTGGGGCGAAACGCTGACGGTGGCCACCTCGGTGCGGTTCGGGTTGCTCAACGTGTTGTCGATGCTCTGCTGACCAAAGGCCGACGACACCTGCTGAGCGATGCTGGCCTGCGCATCAAGGGACAAAAAGTTCTTGATCAACTCGGCCGCCCCCTGGGCAGCCAAATTCTGCTGCAAGCGATTTGGAGCGCTCGTCTTGACGTACAGCACTCCGTTGAGCGAGTAATCCAGCGAGCCTTTGATGGGGCCCGTCGTACTCAGCACGCTGATACCGGGCGTCACCAAAGTGATCAGTGCAGCGTCTTTGTTGGTGCTGCTCAGGGTGTTGTTGTCAGTCCAGGTTTGGGTCAGGCCCAGACGCGGCGTGACGCGCAAGCCTCCGGAGGATGGCGCACCAGGTGCACTGCCGGATGCGTCGCCGAATGCGCCACCAACCGAACTACCAGCCCCGACCCAGTCTGCACCGCCAGCATCTTGCGCGAGCGCTGCACCCGCGCAGAGGCTGGCAAGCAAGGTCAAACCGACCTGACTGACCTGACCCAAAGGCGAGCACCAAACGGCGCGCCTGCGCTCCAGCGATTGCAGGCACCGCCGAGCGCCGTCGACCTCGCCCTCGCCCTCGGCATCAACTCTTGGCTGTTTCACTGCCGCTCCCGTAGCCATAGCCGTAGCCGTAGCCATATCCATAACCGTAGCTCCCGGAGGCATTGCCGCTGGCCTGATTCAGCAGCAACATCTTCAACGGGCAAGCCTCGATAGTTGCCAGCGCTTGAAGCACCGCGCTTTGGGCGGTCCGTTCCGCATGCACCACCATCACGATCTGCCCCATGTGGGACGCCAACACACGCGCCTCGGTGGTCAGCAGCAGCGGCGGAGAGTCGAAAATAATGATGCGGTCGGGGTAGCGCTTGGCCATGTTCTCGATCAGCGTGCACATCGCGTCGCTGGCGAGCAACTCTGTGGCACGCGCATGCGGCGTCCCGCTGGGCAACAAGGTGAGCTTGTCCACATTCGTCCGCAACATGACGCTGGCCATATCGACCGAGTGTTCAAGCACATCAAGCAAACCAGGGCCGTTCGGCAGACCGAGCATGCGCAAGACTGACGGCCGAGCAACGTCGGCGTCCACCAGCATGACCGTGTTGTCCTGTTCAGCCGCGATGCTCAAGGCCAAGTTCAGCGCCGTAAAGCTCTTGCCCTCGCCTGCTAACGCACTGGTCACCATGATCAGGTTGGCATGATTGAGCGTCGTGGCCCCCCGGCCCATCGCGTTTTGAATCAAGGGCCGTTTAACGACGCGGTACTGATCTGCCAGCGTCGAGCGGGCGGCCTTGGGCGTCAAGAACCCCTGAGCTTCCAAGGCATCCAAGTCCAACTCGACCCGCGACGAAAGCGGATGCCCTGACTCGGCGGGTTTGGCAGGCTCCGCAGACTTGGCTAGTGGCACCACTTGTGGCGACTGAGTCTCAGCAGCGCTGCCGCCGCGCGGCTGCAAATAGCTGTCGTCGGGCATCACAGCCCCGGCTTGGCGCAATTGCTCTAAGCGGAGTGCCGCTTGTTCTATCAGGCTATTCATCTCACACCACCTGCCTGCTCAACACAATCGCCATCGCCGTCAACCCCAGCACAAAGAGAACGACCAAACTCCCAGAAGCCGCAGCAAACCGGATCAGATCTACCCGATGACGCCGGCGATCGGTGTCCGTCACCAAACGTGTCACGACGCCCAGTATCGGCAGGTCCACGCGCGACCTGAGCTCAATGGCGTCATGAAAAACCGGGCGTAACTGACTGACCGCGAAGGAAACAAAGAGGCCCGCCGCCAAGGAAGCTGCCATCGCAGCAGCGAGCAGCAGCAACCGGTTGGGTGCGACCGGCCGTGGCGACACACGCGGAGGGTCGATCAAGCGGAAGTCCGCCACACCCGAGGCCAAATCAAGCTCACCTGACATTGAAGCCGACTCGCGCCTGGAGACCAGATCTTCGTAATTTTTCTTGTGAATGGCGTAATCACGGTTCAACTGCGCAGCTTCAGACTCCAGCTGTGGTGCCGTCTTGACCGCTGCCATCGCTTGCGCATAACGGGACGAGTACTCGTCAACGCGCGCTCGCAGCCCGGCCACTTGCACCTCGGTCATCGCCACCATGCGCGACATTTCTTGCTGCGCCAAATTGCCGTTGCCCCCCGCACCGCCAAAGCTCGTCGCCGGCGCAGCCATCGCCGCTTTACGTAGCTCCAGCACCTCCTTGCGCTTTTGCTCTTCCAGGTCCTTGATCAGTTTGCGGCCACTGACGATGTCAGGATGTTGCTCGGTATACCGCTGCAGCAATGCATCGAGATTGCTGCGCTGGGCGCTCAAACGAGCGTCCAGTTCAGGCGTCGCCACCGACAGTGACGACTCCTGCAGCAGGCTCTGCACCGTGCTGTTGCTGCCCCGTGAACGCTCGCTCTCCAGTTGCTGCTTGGCGGCATCACGCGCGTTCACTGCTTCCCGATATTCCAAGCGCGCCCGTTCCAGTTGCCCGCTCATCTCGCCCAAGCGAGATGCTGAATCCTTGCCGTCACCGCTCACTGTCTGGATATTGCGCAGCCTGAATTCCTTCAAGCGGGATTCTGCTTCCTCCAACTTGGCTTCATAGGTCTTGATCTGCTCGTTGATGAAGGTCGAAGCGGTGGCCGTGTCCTTGCGGCTGGAGCCCAAGCTCGACTCCACAAAGATCGACACAAAAGACTGCACCACCCGCTTGGCGCTGTCTTGGTCGGCGTCACGGTAGGACAAGGTGTAAAGGTTGTCGCGCGCGGTGCTTTGAATCGACAAATTCTTGGTCACCGTCTCAATCGTGGCTTCTTGCTGCGCTTTGGATTGGCTTTTCAGATCGAGATCCGCCATACGCACCAATTTTTCGACGTTAGGGCGGCTGATCAACGTTCGGCTCAGCATCATCACTTGCTGCTCGACGTTAGGCTGTATCGCCAGGCCAGACATCAGCGGCTTCAGGATCGATTGCGTGTCCACAAATATTCGGGCGCTGGCCTCATATCGATCCGGCAACACCAACACCACGACGACGCCAATGATGCCCACAACCCACGCGGAGATCAGTCCGGGCCAGCGATATTTCCAAGTGCGCTTGGCAATGGCGAAAAATTGCGCAATCAACAAATCCATGGGGCGTGATTCTCAGATTTGGTACGGGATTTCTAAGTCCGGGCCAGCGCGTCCGCCCGTCGATGAAGTCGAAATGATCAGAGCCAAGCAAGGCGAACTGGCGCAGCGCCTAGCAGGCAGCACACAGCTCGAAACTCAAAGCGCGGCACCTACCCTCTCGATACTCAGAAGAAGCTTTGCGGGATGATCAGGATGTCACCGGGACGCATCTCCACGTTCGCTGACACATCGCCGCGCTTGATCAGATCCTTCAGGCGCACCGTGTACTGCTTG
>JBIIVZ010000271.1:0-4148 GCA_044339175.1 Roseateles sp. | reverse complement strand
GCCGTGGTGGCCGCCTTGAACACGCCGGCCCCCACCATCGTCCAGCCGGGCTGGTAGTAATGGATGTCGGCCGGGTCGATGATGGCGATGTCCAGGCCCGGGCTGCGCGCCAACAGGCTGGCCGCCACTGCGATACCGGCCGCGCCGCCGCCGATGATGACCACGTCATGGCTGGCATCGGCCACTTCCACTGGTGTCTTGCCGCCGTTGACGATGCGCCGCACCACGCCTTTGAGGTCGAACCCGGCCTGGGCCGAGCGTTCGATGATCTGCGGCAGCGGGAACTGACCGGCCTGCGACAGCGCCCACATCGTGGTCGAGCGCATGCCGGTGCGGCAAAAGGCCAGCACCGGTTTGGGCAACTCGGCCAGCAAGGCACCGAAGGCTTGGCCCTGTGCGTCGGTGACCTTGCCCGACTCGGCCGGCAAGTAGCGTGCGGCCAGTCCCTGGTCCTTGGCAGCCCGCTCCAGTTCGCTGTAGCCGGGCTGGTCGGCCCCTTCGCCGTCCGGGCGATTGCAGATCACCGAGCGGAAGCCGGCCTCGGCAACGGCGCGCATGTCGGCAGCGGCGATCTGGGGTGCGACGGAGAGTTCGGCGGTCAGTGCTTTGATGTCCATGGACTTGTCTCTGGTGGGCCTGTGGAGTGGGCTCTGGTTCAGGATCGTGGGGGCTCAACCCAACCGGGGATCAATCAAACGGCGTTCAGCGGAATCTTGATGTAGCGGATGCCGTTGTCCTCGGGCTCGGGCAATTGACCGGCGCGCATATTCACTTGCACCGACGGCAGGATCAGCGTGGGCATGCCGAGCGTGGCGTCGCGGGCGTGGCGCATCGCGACGAACTCGTCCTCGCTGATGCCGTTGCGCACATGCACGTTCTGAGCGCGCTCGTCGCCAACCGTGCTGACGAACTGCACCTCGCGGCCACCGGGCTGGTAGTCATGGCACATATAGAGCAGCGTTTCGGGCGGCAGGCTCAGCACCTTGTTGATCGAGCGGTAGAGCGTGCGCGCGTCGCCACCGGGGAAGTCGCAGCGGGCGGTGCCGTAGTCGGGCATGAAGAGCGTGTCGCCGACGAAGGCCGCCGTGGTCTTGTGGATACCTTCGCCGTCGCTGACCACGTAAGTCATGCAGGCGGGGGTGTGGCCCGGCGTGTGCAGTGCCCGCACCGGCAGGCTGCCGATGTGGAATTGCTCGCCATCGGCGAACAGGCGGTCGAACTGGCTGCCGTCGCGCGCAAAGTCACTGCCCGCGTTGAACAACTGGCCGAACACGTTCTGCACCGTCTTGATGTGCTCGCCGATGCCCAGTTGGCCACCCAGTTGCTGCTTCAGGTAGGGCGCAGCCGACAAGTGGTCGGCGTGCACATGGGTTTCCAGGATCCACTGCACGCTGGCACCGAGCTCCCGCACGCGCGCAAGCAGCAGATCGGCGTGGGTATGTGCCGTGCGGCCGGACTTGGGGTCGTAATCGAGCACGCTGTCGATCAGCGCACATTGCTTCGTTTTCTGGTCGAGGACGATGTAGCTGACGGTCCAGGTGGCGGCGTCGAAGAAGCCTTCGACTTGCAAGGAGTTAGGTGTGTTCATGTGTCCCTTGTGAAGGTTCAACGGCGGCTGAGGGGGCAGGTGTTGATGCGCAGCAGCGCGTACAGCGGGCAGATGCCCACGGCACCAATGAGCAACGGCGCAATGCCGATATAGCCCCAGGGACCGACGACATTTGTCGCCGCCAAGCCGATCAAGATCAGGCCGACGCTTGCGCGCAGTACGCGGTCCAGAGTGCCTTCGTTCTTTTTCATCAGGAGTCTCCTTCGGGTGGATTGAGCGCTCAGGCTGAGCGAAATAGACAAGTACAAGGGCATGCACAGGGGCAGGGTCATCAAGCCGCTGTTCACATAGACATATCAAGACGCGTGCCATCTTGATTCGTCTTGGCTGATATTTATTAAGTGGTTGATATAAAAGACCTTTATTGGAATACGGCAGCGCCGTGAGGCGAGAATTCACTGCCAGTCTGATCGTTTTGTCAGGCTAAGTGGCAGTTCTGCGCTGATTTGGCAGAATTGGCAGGTTTGGCAGTGCTGGCAGTGCGGGGCACAATTGCCCGAACTCTGCGAACTCTGCGAACGCTCATGTCAAACAAAGCCCCCCATCCCACCGCCGCGCCGCAGGTGCAGGCGCTGATCTCCTTTCTGGAGCACGAAGCGCAGCCGATGATCGTGCTGGACCCCGACTACAACATCCTGGCGGCCAACACGGCCTACCAGCGCCAGTTCGGCACCGTCGGCAAGCCCTATATCGGCCACAAGTGCTACCAAATCTCGCACCACTACGACGTGCCGTGCGACCAGGCGGGCGAGCATTGCCCAATGAAAAAAGCTTTCGAGCTGAAGGGCCCGAACCGCGTGCTGCACATCCACCACACACCGCGCGGCCCCGAGCATGTGGATGTGGAACTGCGCCCCATTCTGGACGCCGACCGCGAGGTGGTGGCCTATGTCGAGCGTTTGTCGACGGTTCGCAATGCCTCGGCCCGGCCCAGCGCCGAGGGCTTGGTGGGCCGCTCACCGGCCTTCAACACCGCGCTGGCGGCGGTGCAGCGGGTGGGGCCGTCGATGTTGCCGGTGCTGCTGCTGGGTGAATCGGGCACCGGCAAGGAGCTGTTCGCGCATGCGGTGCATGAGGCGAGCGAGCGCGCCAGCGGCCCCTTCGTGGTGGTGGACTGCTCGGGCCTGACCGAAACGCTGTTCGAGAGCGAATTGTTCGGCTACGAAAAAGGCGCGTTCACCGGGGCGAATGCGCGCAAGAAAGGGCTGGTCGAGACGGCCGAGGGCGGCACGCTCTTTCTGGATGAAATGGGTGACGTGCCGCTGACGATGCAGGTCAAGCTGCTGCGGCTGATCGAGTCGGGCGTGTTCCGCCGGGTCGGCAGCGTCGAGACCCAGCAAGCCAACTTCAGGCTGGTGGCGGCCACCCACAAACCGCTGCAGCAGATGGTGGCGGACGGCCGCTTCCGGCAAGACCTGTACTACCGCATCAGCGCCTTCCCGGTCCACTTGCCACCGCTGCGTGAGCGCGTGGCCGACATCCCGATGCTGGTCGATTCGTTTTTGCAGCGCGGCGCGAACGCGCGCCACCGCGTGTCGGTGGAGCCCGCGGCGATGGCCCGGCTGCAAGCGCACGACTGGCCCGGCAACATCCGCGAGCTGCGCAATGTGCTCGACCGGGCCCGCTTGTTCGCCGATGACGGCATCATTCGCGCCGAGCACATGCCCGACGAGTTCGGTCGCCTTTCCTCATTACAGCTATTGCAGCCACTGCAGCCGCAGTGGCCGTCCGCCGTGTTGCCGGCCGCGCTGTTGCCTGGCGGCGGTGTGCCGCGCAGTCGCTTGAAGAGCACCAGCGACGCTGAGTTGACGCAGCGCGCTGCTACCTTCCAGGGCACAAGGCGCGAGCTGGCCACCGAGCTTGGCCTCAGCGAGCGCACCCTGTACCGCCGGTTGAAGGCGCTCGGCCTGGTCTGATAGCCCGCGGGTCGCGACCCGCCCTACGTTGGAACGCCACGCCGCCGCAGGCTCGTAGGGCGGGTCACGACCCGCGTCTGCCAGGGGCCGACCTGCCGCTGCCATAGCGCCCAAATTTGGCGGTATCTGGCGGCCGCTGACTGCCAAACGGCAGTCATCCCCGAGTTTGGGTAAGCGCTACCGCTGCCGCTCAGGCGGCACTATTTCTCATGAAATCAGTGGCTTACCTTAAACGAGCGGCCGTACCCTGCGCTTGGCACGCTTCTTGAAGTAGTTGGTCGTCAGGCCACTGCCCCGATGCTGCCGTATTGGCAGCGTTGGCAGTGTCGTGGTGCAGCAGCCCGGCATCTGTAAGCTGGCCTGCTGACTACCGAGCCTTGCTGACCCAGACCCACGATGAAATCGCCTGTGCCCACACTCCGTAACCCCGCTCTGCCAGCGCTGGCTGCTGATGCGCTGGCGAGCCGCGTCTTCGGTGCGGCCGCGTTGCTCTGGCTGCCGCAAGCGGCGCTGCTGGCCTGGGCAGTGCAAGGCCTGGCTGCGGGGCAGGGTATGGCAGCGGTGCTGTGGCCTGCGGCGGGCATCTTGGGGTTTGGCGGGCTGCGCGCCGGCGTTGAAGCCTG